>JAUYQT010000310.1 GCA_030697085.1 Azonexus sp.
CCTTGCTTACCGGCTAGCCATTCGGTCAGCCCAGAGATAGTTTCGGCATTACCGCCGGCCACGAAGTTGTCCAGCGTTGGCGGGCTGACGGGCAGTAAATCGAGAATCAGCTGGTGCACGGTGTGTGTCTAAAAAAGGGAAGTAAGGATGCCAATTTTTGGCGATGGGAGCGAATTTTAACATTCCTTACAAACCTAATCGTTAGGCAAGTGATTCGTGGAAAAAGTCAGTAGTTATTCCCAATACATTGATGCAGGAAAGGCGTTGGTCATAGTTATATTGGCTGATATGGACTGGTTAAATATTCATTAATTTGTGCAAAGAGGCTTAGTCAAATTTTTTTTACGCCTTCCAAAACAACCATCTCATCGGGTGATGGGAAAAAACAACCATACCCAAAATGATTTTTATGAATATTCAAGGAGGTGGAGTTTCTCCTTGACCACGAATTAACTAATTCTTAGTATTGAATGCACATTGGATTTTGGTATCAAAAATGTTTTTATGTGTTTGCCATCGAGGGAATTCAAATGAGAAAAATAGTACTGGCTAGCCTCGCGATTGCAGTGGCTGGGATGTTTGGTTGTGCGTCACGTTATGCCGATGTGCCAGCACCAACGCGCTTCGAAAATACGCAGCAACAAAAATTGCAGGCAGCTGATCACTGGCGAAACATTGCTGACCACGTTGCGAAGCAATTGGCCGGTGACCTGCGGGATCGCTTGAATGGGCGTGCTGTTTATGTTCCCCAGCCTGGTGGTGAGCAGGCTTTTGTGGAGGGTTTTCGCGATTTATTGATTACTTCGCTCGTCGCCCAGCAAATTTCTGTTAGTACTGAAGCAAAAAATGCGCTGACTGTTGATGTTCGTTATTCGATTTACCGCTTCCGTCCCGACCGCCTGCAGAATACTTACTACTACGGTGAGGCCACCTTGCTGGCGGCGGGATTGTGGGCGATTGGTGGCGTTGTCGCGGCGGATATCTCTTCGGCCGGTGGCGTTTCGGCGGGGGCTAAATTGCTCACGGTCGCTGCTGGGCTGGATGGTTTCTCATGGTTACGCAATGAGGCCGGTGGTCGCGCGCAGTTGGCAAGTGGCCCTGTGCCCCGTTCTGAAATTGTCTTGACTACATCGGTTGTCGATGCCACACGTATTGTCAGCAGGCATAGCAGTATTTATTACGCGGTGGATGAGGACAAGGCGCTTTACTGGGATCGGCCAGCAACTGCGCATACGATCTCGGTAGTTGGTGACTGTGGTCCGGGGAGAGCAACATGCGCGCGCTGAGTCTTCCATTGATGCTGGTTTCGGGATTGTTTTTGAGTGCTTGCGAGACAAACCCAAAAGCACCGGCCCTTGCTGAGACGACTTACGAGCAGGCGTTAAATAACCCGTTCAATGCGGTTAACTACAACGCAGTTGGTGAATTGATGAAGCGCTATCAAGGCCCAGCCTCTGCAAGCAATACAGTCGGTAGCGTTTCCGGAGCGCCGTTTATTGTCACGACATTGGTCAATATTGACCAACTGGAGCAGTCATCGACGCTTGGGCGTTTGATCTCCGAGCAGGTTACTTCGCGTATGGCTCAGATGGGTTTTGGTGTCGTCGAACTCAAGGTACGCAACGGTGTTTACATGAAACGCAATGAAGGCGAATTTCTGTTGACGCGTGAAATCAAGGAAGTGGCTTCAGCCCACAAGGCGCAAGCCGTGATTGTGGGAACCTATGCTGAGAGCTCGGCCCTGATTTACGTAAGCTTGAAACTGGTCAATCCGGCCAATAGCATGATTTTGGCGGCGCATGACTATGCGTTACCAATGGATCGCCAGATTCGCAGCATGCTGCGTAAGGGCGCTTATTGAGTTGTTTTGATTGTTTGGCAAACAACGGCGCACGACGAGTTACCTTGTCGTGCGCCGTTGTTGTTTAGACGATGGCCCGATTTACTGCCAGCTAACCAACCCGTAATTTTTCTTGCCCCGGCGCAGGATGGTGAAGCGGCCGAATAAGTGTTCCTGTGCCGTAAAGCAGTGGTCCAGCGCATCGGCCTTGGCGCCGTTGATGGCGACGCTGCCGCTTTGAATGAAGCCGCGGGCTTCGGATTTGGATTTGGCCAGACCGGCGGCGACCAGCGTATCGATCAGGCTGCTCGCTGACTTGTCGAGCTGAACGCCGGGCATGCCGTCCTGGGCGAGTTGCTCGAGATCATTTTCGGTCAAATTTTCCAGTTGACCGGAGAACAGGCATTCCGTGATGCGCCGGGCGGCCATCAGGGCCACTTCGCCGTGGACCAGACGGGTCGCTTCTTCGGCGAGGATGCGCTGGGCTTCCGGTTTGGTGCCGCTGGCCTGGTCGGCGGCTTCGATCTCATTGATGCGGTCGACCGGCAAAAAGGTGAAAAAACGTAGGAATTTGTAGACGTCGGCGTCGCTGGTGTTGAGCCAGAACTGGTAGAAGGCATAGGGCGAGGTCTTTTTCGGGTCGAGCCAGATGGCGCCGGATTCGGTCTTGCCGAACTTGGTGCCGTCGGCCTTGGTGATCAGCGGCAGGGTCAGGCCGAAGACGTGTTGCTGGTGCAGGCGACGGGTCAGGTCAGTGCCGGCGACGATGTTGCCCCATTGGTCGGAACCGCCAATCTGCAGCACGCAGCCATAGCGTTTGTTCAGCTCGGCGAAGTCGTAGCCTTGCAGCAGGCTATAGGAGAACTCGGTGTAGGAAATGCCCTGATCTTCACGGGTCAGGCGTTGCTGCACGGATTCCTTCTTGATCATGGTGTTGACCGAGAAGTGTTTGCCGATGTCGCGCAGGAAGTCGAGGGCGCCCATGCCGCTGAACCAGTCGTAGTTGTTGGCGACAATGGCGGCGTTGGCGCCATCGAAGCTGAGGAAGGGCGTCACCTGGCCGCGAATCTTGTCGACCCAGCTGGCGATCACGTCGGGCGTGTTGAGCTTGCGCTCGGTGGCTTTGAAGCTCGGGTCGCCGATCATGCCGGTGGCGCCGCCGACCAAGGCGATGGGCTGGTGGCCGGCTTCCTGGAAGCGCTTGAGGATGAGCACGGGGACAAGGTGGCCAAGATGCAGGCTGTCCGCCGTCGGGTCGAAACCGCAATAGAGCGTTACCGATTCCTCAGTCAGTAGTTTGTCGAGCGCAGTGGCGTCGGTGATCTGGGCGATCAGGCCGCGATCGTGCAAATCCTGAATAAGGGGGGACTGGTACATTGCTTTCTCCACAGGGCAGGCGCGCGTCGGGAAAACGGCGCCAAAAAATCGGACCGGCGATTTTAGCAGAGCGGGGCAAGCTCGGCCGGTGCTGGCAGTGGGATTTCGATGCGTCGCGTCAGGGCGCTCCGCACCTGTTCTCTTGGGGTATTTATTCGCACTTGAAGCACTTGCCTTGGCGGTCACGGTCGGTCACAGAGCCGTCAAGCGCCTGTCGTTTAGAATGCTGCGATGATTTCTACGCCAATATGGTTTTTGCTGGTCGGTGGTTTGCTCCTTTTCATGGGGCTGACATCGTCGCGACTTAAACTTTTCCCGGTTACCTCGGCCATTATTTATCTTGCCGTCGGTTTGTTGGTCGGGCCGACGGTGTTGAATGTCTTTCACTTCAACCCGCTGAAACAATCGGCGCTGCTCGAGGTGCTGACCGAAGTCGCAGTCTTGATTTCGCTTTTTTCAGCCGGCGTCAAAATGCCGGCACCCGTTACTTTCAAGCGTTGGCGCACTCCTGTGTTGCTGGCGACAGTGTCGATGACGCTCAGCGTGGCGATGGTCGCCGCCTTCGCCTACTACGTCTTTGATTTGCCGTTGGGCGCCTGTATTTTGCTGGGCGCTATCGTCGCCCCGACCGATCCCGTACTGGCCACCGATGTGCAAATTCGCCATCCTGGTGATCACGATCAACTGCGTTTTACCCTGACCTGTGAAGCCGGGATGAATGATGGCAGCGCCTTTCCGTTCGTCATGCTCGGCATGGGCCTGCTTGGCTTGCATACCGTGGGTGAAAACGGTGTGCACTGGGTGTTGCACGATGTTTTGTGGGCGACGCTGGCCGGCATCGCCGTTGGCGTTATTTCGGGCGTGCTGTTGGCGCGGCTGATCTGGAAGATTCGTGGGCCAAAGCAGAATCGGGAGCTGATGGACGATTTTCTCGGGCTGGGCCTGATTGGTGTTGTTTATGGCATCAGCGTGCTGATTGATGCCTGGGGTTTTCTCGCGGTCTTTTTTGCCGCCGTCGCGCTGCATCAAACGGAGTTGAAACTGGCCCGTATCGCCAAGCAGGTGCCGGCGGCGCCGCTTTTCCCGGAGCCGGTTCGGCCACTGACCGAAGCCGGGCTGGCCGCTGTCCACCAAACGCCCGCCGGGGCAGCGCCTGCCATCGTCAGTGAAGGTTCGCTGATCTTCAAGGAGCACCTTGAGCGCTTGTCGGAGGTTTTGCTGATTCTGCTCGTTGGCGGAATGCTCTTTATAAATTCGTGGAGCTGGGCTGCCGTCGGTTTCGCCATTTTTCTGTTTGTCGTTGTGCGTCCCGTCAGTGTGCTGCTCGGTATGCTGGGTAGCGGTGCACCATGGCGCATGCGCGCCTTGATCGGCTGGTTTGGCGTGCGCGGTATTGGCTCTCTATATTATTTGATGTACGTGATTCAGCATGGCTTGCCCGAGCCGCTAGCTTTGCAGCTCATCCAATTAACGCTGGTTGTGATCACGTTGTCCATCGTGCTGCACGGCGTCAGTGTTAAACCCTTGATGAATGTTTTCTGGCGGCGCAAATCCTGATCGCACGGTAAGTTTTCAACTGTCGATTTTTGCCGATCCAGTTCAAGCCGGGCAGGACTGAATCCTGGCTTTTGTCCGGGCTGTGCAGTTCTGGGGTTAGCGGTAAATTCGCGCTGTTTTTTTGGGTGGAGAGATGCCCGATGACGACCTTGATAGGGGGATTTTCGGGTGACGGAAGTTCGGGATGCGGTAAAATCTGGCCTCTTTTATCCGTCGACCGCAACGCTCTCCCCATGACCCAACCAACTTCCCTTTCCTACCGTGATGCCGGCGTCGATATCGATGCGGGTGATGCTCTTGTTGATCGTATCAAGCCACTGGCCACAAAGACGCTGCGTGAAGGTGTTGTGGGCGGCATCGGCGGCTTTGGCGCGTTGTTTGAGG
>JAUYQT010000339.1 GCA_030697085.1 Azonexus sp.
ACCGCAAAGCCGCTGGTCATTTAATTGATTCATTTCGTACCTCAGCAGCGAACTAGCCGGCCATGCCCTCCATCACTCATGCTTTCAGTCTACGACGCCGCCCAAACCGAGCCAGTGAAAAACTCACGGCACATCCCACTCAGGCCGTACCAACGCCGCGTGATATCGTTGAATCACCCAATCACAGAAACCGCTCATGAGTTTTGAAAAGACCTCCCCGTTGCCGGCGAATGACCGAGGTACCAGCGTGGCGCTGATTTTCGCCTTGGCCGCCGAGCGTTTATCCGCCTTCTACGAACACGGCCAATGGCTGACCGAAGCCCAGGGCGCGACACTCGCCGCCGACTGGCTGAGCCGGACAAAGCGCCACCTGGCACTACACGAACGAAGACACTTATCCGCCTTGAGCGACCAGTTAGCGCGCCAGATCGGGGACACACTTTCCCGCGAAGCCGGGCTCTACACGACCCATGAAATGATGGAATCGCTTGATCCCAACTACCATTCCGAGCTTGCCGAATCACTAATGACCGAATGCGAACGCCTGCTCGATAGCGAGCTTGACGCCTGAAGCGACAACGCCCCGCAGGAAAACTTCAGCTCAAAATTTGCGCGGCAAAGGCAGCAAATCCGGCCGGGCAAGTGTGCGCTAGCGCACAGACTCCTGCGACCTCGACAAGCGATCCTGACATCGCGCCACGGGCAACATCCGGCGATCAATGTGCGGTTCGGAGAAAACGGAACGCCAAAGGAGAACTTCATGCTCTATACCATTGCCGTTGTCTTACTGATTCTCTGGCTCCTCGGTTTGGTTACTGCAACCACGATGGGGGGATTTATCCATATTTTGCTGGTTATTGCGGTGATCGCCGTCCTATTGAGGATCATTAGTGGGCGCCGGATTTTATAGCGCTGGCGAGCCATAAATTTATGGCCCAAAATGACGTTGACCGCAGCCCATGGCCCCCGCACTCAGGAAGAAATCCATTCTAAAAAAAAGCCAAATTCAGCGATTTTCCAGGCGACGCCCGGCCGCTTACGGGCGCGCCATCGCAGCCCTTGCCTGCCTGATGTTTGCAACGGCCAGTGCCGCCTCAGAAGCTGCGGCAGGTTGCGCTAGCGAACCGGATGACCGGCGCCGCCTGCAGTGCTATGACCGCGTTTTCGAGCACTCAGAAACATTGGCCGTGGCCCGACCCGCCAGCGAAACGACGGGCACGAGTACGGCCGAGCCGGAGCCGGAGTTGGGCCGTGCCGGGTCAATCATGTCGAAAACCTGGGAGCTCGGCCAAAACGACAAGCGGGAAAGCTTTGTCGTCAGAACCTATCTGCCCAATTTCCTGCTCCCCGTGCATTACACCTCAAACATCAACCGCTCACCGAGCAGCCCGACCCAGCCGGTGAGCCCAAGCCATAATGACTATCGGCAAATCGAGGCGAAATTACAAATATCCCTCCGCGCCAAAGTCGCCGAAAACTTGCTCCTGCCCGGCGCCGATCTCTGGCTTGCCTATACGCAACGCTCCCTTTGGCAAGTCTGGGACAGTGCCGACTCCTCCCCCTTCCGGAGCACCGATTATCAACCTGAGGCAATCTATGTCATCCCGGTGCCGACGCGGTTTGGCCAACTCCCTCTGGGCTGGAACATCCGCATGTTGCAGCTCGGCATGGCCCATCAGTCAAACGGCCAGAATGCGCCGCTATCGCGAAGCTGGAACCGGGTCTACGTCGGCGCCGGGCTGGAGCGGGGCGATTTTGGCGTGCTACTGCGGGCGCATCACCGCCTGTCGGAAAAGACCAAGGATGACAATCCGGATCTGACTGATTTCATCGGCCAAGGTGACCTATCGATGACCTGGCTCCCCGGCCCGGCCACCGTTAACCTGACCTGGCGCCCGAATCTCAAAGCCATTTCCCGCGGCTCGATACAACTGGACTGGACCCACCCCGTTTTCGCCAACCAACCGGCGGGACTGCGCTGGTATGCGCAATTATTCAGCGGCTATGGTGAAACCCTGCTCGACTACAACCACCGCCAAACCAGTCTTGGCCTGGGACTCACGCTGTTTCACTTCTGAAACAATACGCGACGCCGAGTGTTCGGTAACGCACATACAAGCCCAGTGGGTCAGCCTATCTTCAATACTGAATGGTGAGTAGTCCGCACCATGATCCGACAAAACATCACCAGCGAATGGCAATCGCCTTCACTGACAAGAGGAAAAGATGAATAAGAAGACAATTCTGGCCGCCATCATGACGCTGGCAATGGCTTTTGGCAGCACGGCCTTCGCCGACAATGACAAACACCGGGGTGACCGCGGGCGCCAGGCGCAAAGCCACGAGCAAAACCGGGGCTGGCAAGGCCGCCAACATGATCAACGAGTGCGTCACGACAACCGGAGCGCCAGATACGACAACGACCGCCGCGGACGAGGCGCCGGCCGAAACCATGACGTCTATCGCGGTCAACGGATTTCCAGCGAATACCGCAATCACAACTATGTCGTCGATGATTGGCGCGGCCACCGCCTGAGCGCTCCACCCCGTGGTCAACATTGGGTACAAATGGGCCCCGACTACGTATTGGTCGCCATTGCCAGCGGCATCATTGCGCAGATCATTCTTAGCCATTAATTGCTGGCAATGGAATAAACCTGGAAACCTCGGTTGAAGACCGGAATTTCCAGGTTGAATATTTTGTGAATGCCGCAGAATTAGCCCATCGCCAAGGTCGCACGCCACGTAAAAGCTGGCGAGGGGCCAAATAACTCAGCGCAGGGTTCGCGCCATAAATCCACCAGGGTGACCACTCTTTCGCCGCTCGCTTTTGCGGAGGCAAGTCCCTGACGCCTCTTAAGCCGGCCTGACAAAACTGGTCCAGGCCACATCGGGCAACCAGGCGGCCACCCAGCCCGGCAACTCCGCTGCCGGCATCGGCCGGCCGATGCCGAAACCCAGAGCCAGATTGCACCCCAGGGCAAGCAGCAACTCACCATGGGCGACGGTCTCGACCCCTTCGGCAATGACCTGACGACCGAATGCCCTGGCCAGCCCGACGACGCCTTCGATAATGGCCAGGTCATCCCGATCGTCGAGCATATTGCAGACGAAGCTCTGGTCAATTTTCAGCAGATCAACCGGTAGCCGCCTGAGGTAGGTGAGCGAGGAATAGCCCGTGCCAAAATCATCGAGCGCGAAAACCACACCGAGCGCACGGCAGGCATGCATGGCCTTGGAAACGAGCACAATGTCTTCAAGAGCGCTGGTTTCGAGAATTTCCAGCTCCAGGCAACCCGGCGGAATTTTCGGATGGGCCGCCAGCAAGGCGCCGAGACGAGTCACAAAGTTGGCCTGCTGCAACTGGCGGGCACCGACATTGACGCTGACCGGCATGTACAAGCCACTCGCCTGCCACGCCTCCATCTGGGTCAGCGCCCGGTCAATCACCCACTCGCCCAGCGCAATGCTGATCGGGTGATTCTCAATGGCGGGCAGGAAAGCGCCCGGCAAGAGCAGGCCGCGGACGGGGTGCTGCCAGCGGATCAAGGCCTCAACGCCGACCACTTCACCCGTCACCATATTGACCTTCGGCTGGTAATACAGCACAAACTCATCCCGGGCAATTGCCGTGCAAATGCTCTCCAGGTTTTCGCGCAGCACACTCGCTGCAGCATCATGATCAATATCGAACAGGTGGTAGCGATTTTTGCCCGCCTGCTTGGCCAGATACATCGCCTGATCGGCATGACGGAGCAGCAAATCGGCATCCACCCCATCCTTCGGGTAAAGCGTCACGCCAATACTGGCCGAAACCTGCAGCTCCTGTTTTCCGGCAATGACCGCGCCGGCAGCGGCCTGCAACAGGCGCTCGAGTACCGGTTTGCAATCTTCCGGCGCTTCAAGATCGACCAGAACGGCAACAAACTCGTCGCCGCCGATGCGAGCCAGCGTATCGCCTTCACGCAGCGCCCCCTTCATTCGCTCGGCGAGCACAATCAGCAATTCATCACCCACCGCGTGGCCATGTTTGTCATTGACCGCCTTGAAGCCATCCAGATCAAGGTAGACCACGGCAATTGAGTCTGCCCGCCGCTGACTCTGGACCACCGCCTGTTGCAGCCGATCGGCCAACAACAGGCGATTCGGCAGGTTGGTCAGCACGTCATAATGGGCAATATGCTCAAGTTGCTGCTCATGCTCCTTCATCGGTGTGATGTCGGTAAACAACGCCACATAGTGCTGGGTCAGCCCGGCAATATCTCGAACGGCACTGACGGTAATCATCGCAGCATTCACTTCGCCATTTTTGCGCCGGCTCCAGGCCTCGCCATACCAGTGCCCTTTTTCTGCGAGCGCCTGCCACATCGCCGTGTAATGCTCCGCCGGCAGTCGTGCTGATTCCAAAATGTGCGGATTATGACCAATGGCATCTTCCCGGCTATAGCCGGTGATACGACTAAACGTATCATTGACTTCAATAATGCAGCCTTCC
>JAUYQT010000375.1 GCA_030697085.1 Azonexus sp.
GGACTTCACGCTGTTCGATATACACGGGTGGCGGAGCCGCCGGGACAACAATAACCTGCGGCGGATAGGGATAAAAAAGCGGCCCCCAATACGGACCGACGTAAACACCCACTCTGGCTCGCCCACCATGAGCAAAGGCGCTACTGATACCGAGCATCAGGAGAACCAACAACATTGCCAGACTTTTTTGCCGTTTCATGAAACCACCCAATCTTCCAATTACCCACTTTCAAGATAGCGAACAATCAGCCGATCGGGCGTAACAGTTTGCGACAAAATGTAAGCGCGACCGCCCTACTACTCATCCCGATCCAAAAAATCATCCCGCTTGCGACGCAGCCCCTCAGGCATCTTCAGCGTGATTGGGTCCCAGCCCTCCATTGTCAGCACTTTTTCCATGCAGTTTTCCATCAAGGCATGCGCTTCAAGCGTTGCCGCTGCAATGGTTTGATGCACGGCCTGATCATTGCCAGGATCGAGTTGGCAACGGGTCTGATATCGATACAGCTCGCGCAGGTACCGAAGCTGAACGGCCACCTGTGCCGGGCAAGCACACATATAAATTGTGGCTTCATCAACTATTTTTTCCAGCTGCTGACTGGTATAGCGCATTTCCATGGCAATCACTCCTTAGGGACGCACTGATTTAATCCGTTCTCCCTGAGCCACTGATTTAATCCGCTCTCCCTGAGCTTGTCGAAGGGTAATCCCAGTATTTTCAAGGCCTTCGACAGGCTCAGCCCGAACGGTTCTGAATAAATCAGCGTTTTCTTAGAGCAGCCGCATCTTTTTCGCCGCTTCACGCAATTCACCCCGGAAGTCCGGGTGGGCAATGCCGATCAACTCAGCGCAGCGCTGTTGCGCTGTCTTGCCACGCAACTGGGCGACACCAAATTCGGTCACCACGTAATTGATGTCGTTCTTGCTGGTCGAGACATGCGTCCCGGCCGACAAAGTGGGAACGATGCGTGAAATGGTGTCATTTTTTGCCGTTGACGGCAGTACGATAAAAGCCTTGCCGCCATTTGAACGGTTGGCCGCACGCACAAAGTCAGCCTGACCACCGGTGCCGGAATAAGGCGCGAAGCCAAGGCTTTCAGAGCCGCACTGACCCATGAAGTCGATCTGCATCGTGGCATTGATGGCATGCAAGTTGTCGTTCTTGCCGGCCAAAAATGGGTCATTAGTGAAGTCGACCGCATGCATTTCGAGCGCCGGATTGCGGTGCATGAACTGGTACAGCTTTTTCGAGCCGAGGGCGAAAGTCGCCAGCATCTTGCCCGGATGATAATTTTTCTTGCGATTGGTGATCACCCCGGCTTCAACCAGCGTCATGATGCCGTCGCCGACCATTTCGGTATGGATACCCAGATCGTGCTTGTCGGTCAGTTGCATCACCACCGCATCCGGAATGCCGCCATAGCCGATCTGCAAGGTTGCGCCGTCAGGAATCATCTCGGCAACATATTTGCCAATGGCTTCCTGCACCGGGCCAATTTTTGGCAGGCCAACTTCAAGAATCGGCTCATCGCTCTCGGTCAGCGCCGTCACTTGCGAAATATGAATATGGCAGTCGCCATTGGCGAAAGGCACATTGGGATTCACTTCCAGCACAATGGCGCGCGCTTTGGCGAGGGCTGCCATCGTGTAATCGGCGGCGAGTGACAAGGAGAAAAAGCCATGCTCGTCCATCGGCGAAGCCATCGAAAACACCACATCAGCCGGGATCAAGTTACGGTTGATCAGAGCCGGCAGTTCGGAGAAATAAGCCGGGATGTAGTCGATCCAGCCGTCCTGACCACCGGCTCGCGAAGCGCCGCTGAAAAAATAGGCGGTATGGCGGACGTTTTCCTGGGTTTCCTGATCAAAATAAGCGTATTTGCGAACCGGCAAAATTTGTGAAATCTGGATATCGCGAAAATCACGACGTGCTTCCGAAAGTGCGGTCAGCAAGACCGGCGGTTCGCCAACGGCGGTCGGCACAACAACGGTGTCGCCATTTTTAAGCACGCGAATCGCATCGGTGGCGGACATGCGTTTTTGTTGATACAGCGCCTGAACGGACATAAAACTGCTCCCTTTATAGAATATTTTTAGAGATTGAATATTCGCATCCCGGACCGGGCAAAAGACTGACCAGGATCAAAAAAATGCTTGCTGCATTGCAGCATTCATGGCTTGCGATTGCTCCCCGCCACCATGCGAACCTCAAACAGGCGGCACTCCAACGGACCGTTGAACAAGGGCGTCTTGCGGCTGGGCTTGAGGCCGAGCAGTTTGGGCAAACGCAGGTCTGCGGTGAAAAAATAGCAGTTCCAGCCGGCCCAATGTTTCTTCAGCGCGGAGCCAAGTTGCGGGTAAAAAAGTGCCAGTTCATCCAACTCGCCAAGGCGTTCGCCATAAGGCGGATTGGCAATGAGAATGCCATGATCGGTCAGCGGTTCGGTTTCGAGCAGATCGCTACGGTCGACCGTCACAATGCCGCCAAATCCGGATTCGTCCAGATTGCGCCGCGTGGCGCGCACGGCTTTTTCGTCGAGGTCATAACCGCGAATATCCATCGGCTCAGGCGTCTTGCAGCGCGCTGCCGCGGCCTGACGAAGGTCGGCCCAGCCGATGGCGTCATAGCTTTTGAGCATTTCAAAGGCGAAGGCGCGATCCAGTCCGGGCGCCCGGTCAAGCGCCGCCTGCACGGCTTCGAGCAGAAATGTGCCACTGCCACACATCGGATCAACCAGCGGTTGGCCAGGTTGCCAGCCAGTCAGTTTGAGAATGCCGGCCGCCAGGTTTTCCTTGAGCGGCGCATCGACGCTGGCCTTGCGGAAGCCGCGTTGCCAAAGCGGCTGGCCGGAGGTGTCGAGATAGAGCGTGCACTCATTTTCGGAAAGAAAAACATGGACGCTGACATCGGGATTGCGTGTCTCGATATTCGGCCGCTCGCCACGATCTTCACGAAAGCGGTCGCAGATGGCGTCCTTGACGCGCAGCGTGACGAAATCAAGCGACTTGAGCGGGCATTTGATCGCCGTCGTGACGACGCGCATGGTGCGCGTCACATCGAAATGATTCGGCCACAACTGCCGTACAGCCAGGTGATAAATATCATCTTCCTTGGCATACGGCCCTTTGACGACATGGCAAAGAATGCGCGTCGCGAGGCGGGATTCCAGATTGGCCCGGTAACAAGTCAGCCAGTCGCCCGAGAAAAACACGCCGCCATGCGTTGTCTTCAGTTCACTGGCACCGACCGATTGCAGTTCGTCGAGCAGAAGTGCTTCCAGCCCACGCGGGCAGATTGCGAAAAATTTTTTCATCAGAAAGGTTTCAAGACCACGAGAAAGATCACGACAAACATCACGATAACCGGCATTTCGTTATAAAAACGAAACCAGACGTGGCGACGAGTATTGCTGCCATTTTGGAAGCTTTTTAGCAGTTGACCGCAGTGCCAGTGATAGCCGACCAATAAAGCGACTAACGTGGTTTTGGCATGCAGCCAGCCACCGGAAAAGCCATAGCCCAGCCACAACCAGATACCGAAGACTACGGCGAGCACGCCGAGCGGCGTCATGAAGCGGTATAACTTGTGGGCCATCAAGAGCAGGCGATCACGTTCAGCGTGGCTACCGGGCTCGACCATGGCCAGATTAACGAAAATACGCGGCAGATAAAACAACCCGGCAAACCAGGCAACGACCAGCGAAATATGCAGTGCTTTCAAGACCAGCAAACGTTTCTCCTTGAGCAAGCCGCGGCAATCCCGTCATCAATTAACGGGTAGGCGAGGCGTAGTTTTAATTCATTCTTCAGGCGCTGATTACCGATCCGCCGCGATTCGCGCATGAAGGAAAGCTGCATCGGCGACAGCAATTTTTCGGCCTCCAGACGCGTTATGCGTGGCGGCTTGGGCAGTTCAAACGCCGTTGCCACCCGGTCGAAATACTCAGCCATTTTCAGATCGGAATCATCGACCACATTGTAGGCCCGGTTGGCGCCGGCATGACGCATTGCCGCCAGACAAGCCGCGGCCAGATCATCAGCGTGAATGTGATTAGTGAAAACATCATCCGCCGCAACCAGCGCCGGCAAGCCTTTTTGCAGACGCTCAATGGGCAGACGATCGGCCGCGTAAATACCCGGTGCGCGCAAAATCGACACGCGCACACCGGTTCGGGCGCCCCATTGGCGCAAATAACGCTCGGCATCAACCCGCCGCCCGGCACGCGCACTTTCTGGATTCAGGCGCCGCGTTTCGTCAATCCGCGCCCCTGCACAATCGCCGTAAACACCCGTCGTGCTTACGTAAACAAGCTGGCGTGGTAAACTTTTGCCCTGACTCAAAACGCTCAACAACCTGCGGGTGCGCGTGTCTTTTTGCCCTTCGCCGGGCGGCGGTGCCAGATGCAGGACGATATCGGCCAGGCCACTCAGGCGCTGCAAGCTGGCTCGATTATCAAGGTCAGCGAGCAGCGGAATGGCACCGGCGGCACGCCACTCGGCGGCCTGGCTGGCGCGGCGCACCAGGGCATAGACGCGGTAGCGTTGAGCAAGATGCAGGAAGATGCGGCGGGCGACATCCCCGCTGCCGACAATCAGAATATATTGCACGCCGGCATTGTAGCCGAGCACTCAGGGGAAGAGATGAGCTACCAGATTACCGTTCAGCCCAGTGGCTGCCAATTTACGGCCGAAGCCGACGAAACGCTGCTCGACGCCGCGCTCAGGCAAAACCTGACTTTGCCTTACGGCTGCAAGGATGGTGCTTGCGGCGCCTGCAAGGGAAAAGTCCTTTCCGGCACGGTTGACCACGGCAAGGCTCAGGCACACGCCTTGAAAGCGGACGAAAAGGCAGCCGGCCTGACGCTCTATTGCTGCGCTCACGCCGAGTCCGATCTGGTCATTGAATGCAAGCAACTTGGCTCAAATAAAGATATCCCGGTCAAAACCTTGCCCTCGCGCATTGAAAAGCTGGAAATACTCGCCCCCGACGTCATCGCACTACATCTTCGCCTCCCGGCCAATGAACGTCTTCAATTTCGTGCCGGGCAATACATCGACATTCTCCTCAAGGACGGCAAAAAGCGCAGTTTCTCGCTGGCCAACGCCCCGGAAGATGACACGCTGCTGCAACTGCATATCCGCCACATTCCCGGCGGCCTGTTTACCGATCAGTTATTCAGTGCAACGAAAGTACGCGACATCCTGCGTTTCAACGGCCCGCACGGCAGCTTTTACCTGCGCGAAGACTCCGCCAAACCGATCATCCTGCTTGCTGGCGGCACCGGTTTTGCCCCGATCAAGGCCATCGTCGAACATGCGATCGCGCAAAAAATCCAGCGCCCGATGCACATTTACTGGGGCGCCAAAGCGCGGGTTGATCTCTACCAAAATGCCTTGGCCGAAACCTGGACCGCGGCGCAGGCACAGATTAAATACATCCCGGTTCTTTCCGAACCGACGCCAACCGACGCCTGGACGGGTCGCAGCGGCTTCGTCCACCAGGCGGTGATGGCGGATTTTCCCGACCTTTCCGGCCATCAGGTTTACGCCTGCGGCTCACCGATCATGATCGACATTGCCAAAAACGACTTTGTCAGGTGCTGCCAACTGCCGGAAGATGAATTTTTCGCTGATATATTCAGCTATTCGACCCACTGATTTTTGCCGGCTTTTCACCGTCGACCGTGGGGATGGCAACATCCCCGGGTGAATTGTTCTCATCGCCGAAGAAACCGGGCCACCGCCATCCCTCTGGCTTGCCGGGCACTTGAAAATCATCCTTCGCCGCAGGCGCTGAACGGATAGTGCGTCAAGCCGAGGCGCCCATTTTCTTGGGTTCAATCTTTTTCAGGCAGCACGATATTGACTTCCAACACCTCGTAATTGCCCTGCTTTTCCAGCGAAACACGGATATCGTCGGTGCTGACCTTGACGTACTTCGAGATGACGGCGATCAGCTCGCGCTGCAGATCAGGCAGAAAGTTGGCGC
>JAUYQT010000414.1 GCA_030697085.1 Azonexus sp.
ATCTTCCGATTTGATTTTGAAGTGACTGAAGGCGAAAGGGTGCTGAAACCAGCTGAGTTCGAGGTCAACGTACAGCCCGATCCGAAGTTGATCCATCGTGATCCTGGGGCTGTCTGACATGATGGGGGACCTAATCAGTGATGGCGAGATTGAATATGGCGGCAAGATAGCTGCCCGGCAAGCCTGTTTATAGCCGATTCATCTCGCCAAATCCAGCGTTGGCGGTAAAGACGAACGCGGGTGTATCGCACGTCATCAGCTGCCGGCTAGCCGTCTGCCCACTTTTAATCGTTTTTTCGGACTCTTCCTGAGCCAGGCAGGCATCGACCGGCAGCGTGATGGCAAAAATCACGCCTTGGCCGATTTCGCTGCTGATTTTCAGTGGGCCATGAGGTTGACGGCTTCGGCGGCGGGCTCGATCAATTCAGCGAATCTCACCGCGCACAATGCAGCAAAACCTAACGGGAAACCGCACTGCGTGCTGCTGAGCGAACCATGCTCAAGGCCAGGGCTTCGGCCACATTGATGCCGTCCACCGCCGCCGAAAGAATGCCGCCGGCGTAACCGGCGCCTTCACCCGCCGGGAAAAGACCGTGCGTGTTCAGGCTTTGGCATTCGGCATTGCGCGTAATGCGGATCGGCGAGGAGGTTCGAGTTTCGACCCCGGTGAGGATCGCATCGGCCATGGCAAAGCCGCGAATCTGTTTGTCGAAAGCCGGAATGGCTTCGCGCAGGCAGTCGATGACATACGATGGCACGCAACTCGACAGATCGGTCATATGCACGCCGGGTTGATACGAAGGATCGACCTCGCCCAACTGGGTGGAAGGCCGGCCGGCGAGAAAGTCGCCGACGCGCTGGGCCGGTGCCTTGTAGGTGCCGCCACCGGCTTCGAAGGCTTTCGATTCCCAATGCCGCTGAAAATCGATGCCGACCAGCGGGTTGGTTTTGTAATCGCCGGGGAAATCCTTCGGCTCAACGCCGACCACCAGCGCTGCATTGGCATTTCGTTCGGCCCGTGAATACTGGCTCATGCCGTTTGTAACAACGCGACCGGGTTCCGAGGTGGCGGCGACCACCTGACCGCCCGGGCACATGCAGAAACTGTAGGCCGAGCGGCCGTTGGCGCAGTGATGCACCAGCTTGTAATCGGCTGCGCCGAGCATTTCGTTGCCGGCATAGGAGCCGAAGCGGGCGCGGTCGATCAGCGCCTGCGGGTGTTCGATGCGGAAGCCGATGGAAAAGGGCTTGGCTTCGACATAAACGCCTTGCTCGTGAAGCATGGCAAAGGTGTCGCGGGCGCTGTGACCAATCGCCAGCAGGACGTGGTCGGCGGCGATTTGCTCGCCATCGGCCAGAACGACGCCACGAACTTGTCCACCCTCTTGGCCTTGCTCGATGTCGATTTTCTCAACCTTGCAGCCGAAGCGCACTTCGCCGCCGAGTTCATGAATCGTCGCCCGCATTTTCTCGACCATCTTGACCAGCCGGAAAGTGCCGATATGCGGCTTGCTGACATAGAGAATTTCCTCCGGTGCACCGGCCTTGACGAATTCCTCCAGCACCTTGCGACCGTGATGTTGTGGGTCGCGGATCTGGCTCCACAGCTTGCCGTCCGAGAAAGTACCGGCGCCGCCTTCGCCAAATTGCACGTTGGATTCCGGGTTGAGCACGCCTTCGCGCCACAGGCCCCAGGTGTCCTTGGTCCGCTCGCGCACCGCCTTGCCGCGTTCGAGAATGATCGGACGAAAACCCATCTGCGCCAGCAGCAGCCCGGCGAGCAGGCCGCAAGGGCCGGTGCCGATGATGACCGGCCGCGAAGCCAGCCCGGCCGGGGCCTGGGCGACAAACTTGTAGGTGGTGTCCGGTGTCGGGCCGAGATGGGCATCGTTGTTGGCAGCCTTCAGGCGCTTGACGACAGCGGCCTCATCCTTCAATTCGACATCCAGCGTAAACACGAAGAGGATATTGCTGCGCTTGCGGGCATCGTAGCCGCGGCGAAAAACCGTGAAGCCGAGCAGGTCGGCTGGGGCGATGGCGAGGCGTTCGACGATGGCGGTACGCAGATCATCGTCGGTGTATTTCTTGAGCGGGAGCTTGATTTCGGTCAGGCGCAGCATGGTGTCTATCCGTGGGGGCGCATAAAGGCCGCGTATTTTAGCGCACCCGGCGGGGAGTCTTTCCGCTGCCAAAGACGGAATGGCCGGTTTCACTGAAACGCCCGGCTTTGCTAAGCTCAGGCCATGACCGGCGCCTTCGACCAGATCAGCGTCGTCATGCGCATGACCCTGGTCCAGCTGGAAATCCCCAACGAGATTCGTGGCTGGGTATCTGCGGTCAACTCGATTTTCATCGGCGATTCCAACCATCTGGGCGAATTTGAATCCGGCGCAACCGCAGCCCTCTTCGGGCCAGTCCGGTCGGTAGTGATCGGCGGGGTAGGGACGTTGCTCGTCGCGGCAGGCTGGTCGCGGCAAGCTGGGTACGGCTGTTTCCGGCGCTGGCCAGGCGTGACCAGATGGTGGAATAGGTTGTGCG
>JAUYQT010000437.1 GCA_030697085.1 Azonexus sp.
TCAGGAGATCGGGGCCGATATTTCTGCCGACACGCCGCTGTATTACGTCGGTATCGGCGCCTCAGCCGGCGGCCTGGAAGCGCTTCGCCCCTTTGTGGCCGGCCTGCCAGCCCATGCCAACATGACTTACATCGTGGCGCAACACATGTCGCCCGATCACCGCAGCCTGATGGTTGAACTGCTGGCACGCGAAACCACGTTGACGGTGGCTGAGGCAAGTAACAACCTGCCGCCCAAGGCAGACACTATCTACGTGGCGCCACCCAACTCCGATGTCACCGTGATCAACGGCAAGCTGCACGTCAACAAGCCGACCAATACCGTCGGTCCCAAGCCCTCGGTAGACCGCTTTTTTGTCAGTCTGGCCGACGATCAGGAAGATCGGGCGATCGGCATCATCCTCTCCGGCACCGGCTCTGATGGCGCGCGCGGCATCAAGGCAATCAAGGCGGCGGGCGGAATTACCATCGCCCAGGAGCCGAAATCTGCCAAATATGACAGCATGCCGAACGCGGCCATCCGGGCCGGCGGCGCCGACCTGGTCTTGCCGCCGCATGAAATTGCCCACCAGTTGATCGCCATTGTGCAGCGACCACGCGCCTTGATTGCCGAGGATATCGATGAGGCGCCGCCGTCCTCGATCCGCGGCATCATCCGCCAGATCGCCGCGCATACCGGCATGGATTTTTCGAACTACAAGGATGCAACCATTTCGCGGCAAATCTTGCGCCGCATGGCAGCGATGCAGATCCCCAGTCTCGATGCCTACGGCGAACACATCGCGCGCAATCGCCAGGAACTGAGTGAGCTGGCCGGCAATTTCCTGATCTGCGTGACCTCGTTCTTTCGCGATCCCGATTCCTTCGAGGCGGTACGGTACAGCCTGCGGGACGTGCTGAAAAACAAGCAGCCGGGCGACGATATCCGGGTCTGGATTCCCGGTTGCGCCACGGGCGAGGAAGTCTATACCGTCGCCATCATTCTTGCCGAAGAACTCGGCGAATACCGCGACAAGTACCGGATTCAGCTATTCGCCACCGATATCAACAGCGATTCGGTGGCCACGGCACGGGCTGGCATTTACCCTGAAGCCGCGCTGAGCGAGCTCGACAGCGCACTGATTTCGCGCTACTTCACCGCCAAGGACGGGATGTACCGGATTGACCAGAGTCTGCGTGACATGACCCTGTTCGCACGCCAGGACCTGGTCCAGGACCCGCCGTTTGTTCGGCTCGACATGGTCAGCTGCCGTAATCTGCTGATCTACTTCAAGGCCGAATTACAGGAGCGAGTGATGAAAATCTTTCATTATTCCCTGCTCAACAACGGCATTCTGTTTCTCGGCAAGTCGGAGGCGGTTGGCCGGCTCGGCAACCTGTTTGCCGAAAAAGACCGCAAGCACAAGATTTTCCTCAAGCGCCCGGTGGCTTCGCCCATCGTCGGCAGTTTCCCCCGGATGCGCGGACTTCCCGGCAGTGAGATGCGTGACGCCAGCGTCGAAAAGGTTGCCGTAACGCCCGCCTCGGTGCTCGGCCATGAGCGCCTGGTCGAAATCTACACGCCGGCCAGCCTGTTGATGACCAGCGCCGGCGATCTCCTCGAGATATTTGGTGATTGTGGCAATTTCCTGTCCATCAAGAAGGGCAAGGCTGACTTCAATATCTACACGCTGATCAAGCCACCCTTCCGCGCCGAACTGCGCGCTTTCGCTCATCGGGTGAGCCGAACCAAGCAGAGCGCGACATCCAGTCCGGTCGCCTTTAGCGAAGACGGCAAATCCAGGCACTACCGCATGGCGGTGCATTTCGTCGGCCTTACCGGGCTGGATAACCCGGATCTGTTACTGGTCTGCTTCGAGGCGGCCGAAGACCGCTCGGCCCCGATCAGCACGGGCGAGGAGTCAGGGCTTGGGACCAGCGAGCGGATCAACGAGCTCGAACAGGAAA
>JAUYQT010000536.1 GCA_030697085.1 Azonexus sp.
AACAAATACATCCACGCCCCCTGGCTGATGGGACGCGTTGAGCAGGAAGCGCTGGATGTCATCATCGGCCGCAATTACCCCGGACCAATCGTCGATCACGCCCAGGCAAGAGCCGAAACGCTGGAACGTTATGCGGTGGTCAAAAAATAGAATGACCGACCGCTGTGAGCAAAAGCAACGAGGCGTTATTGGCTCGCCGCATAGGAAACCCGGTCGCGGCCACCTTCTTTCGACTGGTACATCGCGATATCGGCCGACTTGAGCACCTCTTCCTGGCTCCGTTCGTGATCCAGGAAAAGCGTCATCCCGATACTCGCCGTGCAATGATGCTCAAACTCCTGCGCTACCCCGCCACATGTGTTGACTGCCAAAAAATACGGGGCCGCCAGTGACGAGCGAATTTTCTCGGCAACCAATTCTGCCTGCACCATCGAGGCGGCAAAATCGACATCGAGTTCGCCGAGCATGACGACAAACTCATCACCGCCAAAGCGTGCGACGGTATCCATTTCCCGAACACATTTGACGATTCGCTGGGCCGCTTCGACCAGCAGCAAATCCCCCGCCTCGTGCCCGTATGCATCGTTGAGCGGCTTGAAATGATCGAGATCGAGAAAAAGCAGCGCACCGTAACGGCCGCTCCGTTTGCTCGCGGCCATGGCGTGCTGTAAACGATCATTCAAGGTCAGGCGATTGGGGAGTTGCGTCAGCGGATCGTGAAAGGCCAAATGATGAATTTTTTCCGCCGCGACGTGGCGCTCGGTAACGTCCCGGGAAAGAACGACGACGTATTTAACCGCGCCTTCGGCATCACGCACCACGCCGCCGTGCGATTCCATCAGACAAATTTCGCCATTTTCCGTCATAAAGCGGTATTCGAGATGCTGGCCAATGCCGCTGACAATCGTCTCGCGAAATGCCTGTTCGACGCGATCCCGGTCTGCCGGGTGGACATTAACGAAGGAAAGGCTGCCGGTGATATTGCGCTCGCCGAGCAAGTGGGCATAGGACGGGCTGTTGTAAATGCGCCGCCCCCGGCTATCGAGCACGGCAATGAAGCCATCAATGTTTTCAGCCACCAGGCGAAAAAACTCCTTCTGCTCACGCAGTGCTTCTTCGGCATTCTTGAGCGCACTGATATCGGAAATTGCCAGATTGCATATTTCCTTTTCAGGATCAGTCACCGCTTCAATCAGCACAGCAAGCGGTTGGCGCCGATTCATCGGCAACAAGTCAAGTTCACAAGACTGATGACCGCCCTCGGCAAACGCCGTCGCCAAAAAAGTATTGAAAACCGGGCGTGAATCAGGCGTCATATAGGAGGCCAAGAGCTGCCCCTTCAGTTGCGCCCCGGGCAAGCCCAACAGACTGGCCCCGGTCCGGTTGAGCAAACGAATGCGGCTATCCGCCGCGATGCTTAAATAGGCTACCGGAGCAAATTCGTAGAGATCAGCAAAACGTTGCCCCTCTTCAATTTCAGCCTGCGCCGCCCGCAAAGCATCATTTTGCATTTCCAGCTCAATCTGATGAACCTGCAGTTCATGCACCAGCTTCAAAAAACCGGCCTGGCTGTAAGCCGGCGCCTCACCCCGCAGGGCCAGTTTCTTCTCGGCGCAACGGCGTAATTCATCGGCTGGAGAAGGGATGACTTTCCTTTTGCTCACTCGTCGCTCCCGGTTTTACCTCATAACGCGCTGGATTCTGAGCCACCTTTGGGCAAACCAGATAAATTGGACGAATTGACCCAACCCAAGGCTGGATTAATTACTGAGCCAATTTATTTGCTTTCCAAGCCGCCCGGAATACTTGATTTGAATGAGTGAGTATTCCGCCAATCTGGTAATTTTTGCCCATTAGCGGCCAGCAAGTGCCGGCCATTCAATCAGGTGGGCGAGCGAAACTCCGCCTCAATCCAGGCATTTGCACTGGCGGCATTAAGCTTGAAGCCAGCCTCGACGCGCACCCTGGCCAGTTCCTCGTCGTTGCTATCGCAGGCGGCAAGCCAGGCGTACGGATCATCTTCGTCGGCGACAATGTCGAGCGTGACGATTATTCGCCCCGATTCCGTGTTGACCGCAAGTTTCTGGTGATACATCGCGTAAAGATGATGCTCGTGGCGACGAATCACTTCCGAAGCTGTTTTGACCAACGTGCTGAAGGCCGAGGCATCCAGCGGCTTGGGGTTTTTCTTGTCGCGCCCCATCGTCCATGGCCCGACCAGCGCTGGCTCGGATTCACCATCCTTGATCATCGCCACAGCCCAGCCTTCGTCGTCTTCATTTTTGATGACACGCGCCGTCCACCCTTTGTTTATCCATAACAAGGGCTCAAAGACCGGCTCAGGCGATTCGGCCTCGTTCAGTTCATTCATTGACATGTTTGCGTTCAGTTTCTGCGGCAATACGGGTGAATTCGCTGCCTCTGAGGCGAGGCAGCGAATAACAGGTGATGGAACGAAAGTCCAGCCGGCAATCAGCCAGCCGATTTGGCCGCAATATAACCGGCGATCAGACCCAGCAGTTCTTCCTCGTCATACGGCTTGCCGAGGTAATGATTGGCCCCGATTTGCAATGCATAGTTGCGATGCTTGTCGGCCGTCCGCGAGGTGATCATGATCACCGGCAACGCCCGCAAATGCTCGTCAGCCCGCAGATTCCGAACAAAATCAAAGCCATCCATGCGCGGCATTTCAATGTCGGAGAGGATCACATCCGGCGTCACTTCAAGCAATTGCTCGAGCGCATCAACGCCATCCTTGGCCAGGATGACCTGATAGCCTTCACGCGCCAGCAAGCGGCTAACAATTTTACGCACCGTCAGCGAGTCATCGACCACCATCACGGTCGGCAATTTAGCCTTGACGCTGGCAACCGGCGCAATAGCCGATCCACTCACAGCAAAAGTCCGACTAGCCAGTGCGACCGGGTTGAGAATAAGCACGACTTGACCATCACCAAGCACCGTTGCCCCGGAAATGCCGACGACACGCGAAAGCTGGGCGCCAATATTCTTCACCACAACTTCCTGATTCCCCTTCAGTTCATCGACTTGCACTGCGACGCGCTGCGTCCCGGAGCGCAACAGCAGCACCCAGTAACGGCGATGCCCTTCCGGCACGGCATTGCTGTCGCCGAGCAGGTGCGGCAGGTAGTGGAAGGGGTAGCGGTTGCCTTGCCATTCCGCCTCGCCTTTTTCACGCAGCACCGCCAAGGCGTTTGCCTTCAGTTCCTGCACCTGCTCGATCATTGTCGATGGCACGGCATAGATCCGTGTCCCCACTCGCAGCAGCAGCGTTTTAGTCACTGCCAGCGTGAGCGGCAGATAGAGACGAAAGGTCGTTCCCTGCCCCGGCTGCGAGAGAATTTCAATCCGCCCGCCGAGCGCCGCAACCTCGGTCTTGACGACATCCATCCCCACACCCCGACCGGAAACCTGAGTCAATTCAGTCGCCGTCGAGAATCCGGGCTGGAAGATGAAATCAAACAGCGTTGCCGCGTCGACCGCCTGATCCGGCGCGAGCAGACCCATCGCTTCAGCGCGGGCGCGAATACGCGGCGCATCCAGCCCCTGGCCGTCATCCGTCATGGCAAGAATGATTTCGTTGCCTTCCTGAGTCAGCGCCATGCTGATTTCACCGACTTCGGACTTGCCCGCGGCCAAACGTTGTTCACGACTTTCAATGCCGTGGGTGACGGCGTTGCGCAGCATGTGCTCGATCGGCCCCAGCATTTTGTCGAGCACCGAGCGGTCAATTTCGACCTGCCCGCCGGCAATATCAAGGTTGGCGCGCTTGCCGACATCCTTGGCGGTTTGCCGAACGATACGGTAGAGACGTTCCGCCTGACTGACAAACGGAATCATCCGAACGCTCATCAGTTCCTGCTGCAAGCTACGGTTCAGTCGCGATTGGGCAAGAATGGCGGCATTGGCATCGTCCAGATTCTTCAACAGATTTTGCTGCACGGTCGCCACGTCATTGACCGATTCAGCCATGAAACGGGTCAGTTCCTGAAAGCGCGTGAAGCGATCGAGTTCAAGCGGATCGAACTCGGCCTCGCCCTCTGGCGACTGGGCAACGTGTGACTGAATCTGGCTTTCGGCCTGGATTTCAATTTCACGTAACTGGCGGCGCAGACGAATGACATTTTCGGTCAGATCGAGCAGCGAGCCTTTCAGACTACGCATTTCGCCTTCAATGCGTGTTCGCGCAATCGACAACTCACCCGCTTCACTGACCAGACGGTCAATCAGTTCAGCACGCACGCGCAGTGTTGCCTGCGCGCCACCGGCTTCGATTTCCGGCTCGCTTTTCGCCGCAACAGCCCTTGGCGCCGCGCTCTCGCTTTCATCAGACAGGGCGTGATCGCCCGTCTCGCCTTCTGTCTGCGGCCCTTCGCGTAAACGCTCAACCGCTTGCGCCATGGCATCGCAGCCCGCCTCGATTTGATCAATGAAAACGGGGGTGGCTTGACCGGCACGCAGGGCTTCTTCAACCCGCGTTTCGATCTGGTGAGTCAGCTCACCCAGATTCATCGCCCCTGCCATGCGGGCATTGCCTTTGAAGGTATGAAGCAGGCGGGCGAGCGCATGCGGTGCCGCATCACTATTCGGCTCACTGCGCCAGGTGCGAAGCTGGGTTGTCAGATCACGCAACTGATCAGCCGCTTCTTCAAGGAAGATGGGCAGTAATTGCTCGTCAATTTCGTCGGTCAATTGCGGCAAAGCGGGGACTGACGCCGATGGCGAACGGGACGGAGTTGCGGCAAATTCAGCGGCAAATTCAGCCGCATCGGCGCGTCCCGGCAGCGGGATAATTTCGGCACTAGCCGGCGGGGTGATTTCCGCCAGCGGCGGCACCAGGAAAATATCCTCCAGAGCCGAAATCAACTGCGGTTGCTCATCCGGCGCCTGTTGATCGGCCAGCCCGGCAAACATTTCCTCCAGCGTGATAATGGCCTGACGAACCGTTTCCAGTCCTTCGATACTGTCGGGCTGAGCCGAACCATCGCGGCGCAATAAAGCATGTTCGAGGGTGATGGCCAAATGATTGAGCGGCATCAAACCGACCGTACCGGCAATGCCGCCCAGCGTATGCGCCGCCCGGGTCATCTCAAAGGAGGTGGGCAGCAGCGGATTGGCGTCGAGCTCGGCATAGCTATCGAGCAAAGTGTGCAAATGGCCGCGCGCCTCGTCCAGGAAGATATCGTAAAGCGTCTGGGGCGGAGCCGGCGCTGACGGCGCGGCTGAAACAGGGGGCGAAATTTGCGCGTTTTCTACGGTTGACCGCAGCACACCGGCGGCTTCCTCGACCTCAGGCAACAGCGCCTCTGGCACCAGCAGATCGGCCAATGCCTCAGCCGCCGCCAGCAAGTGAAGGGCATCATCGGCCGGCTCGGTATCGAGTCGCACAGACTCAACCGGTACGGGTCCATCAAGGATGTCCATGTCGAAAACCATGGCGCCGTCCTGATCCGCCGTGTCTACAGCCGGCGCTGGCGATTCAGGCATCTGACCGAGCGCGGGCGTTGCCTCAAACGGCGCGGCCACCATTGCCGGCAAGGTATCGACACCGCGCAAACCTCTGGCCAGCGCGATTAATTCGGTTGTATCGGGCACCGCACCCAAGTCACTTTCGAGATGTGCAACCCAGGCCACAAACAAGGCTTTTCCGTCGCCGAGCATCTGCAACAAATCGGCTGTCACTGGCTGATCCTGCCGCAACCAGAGGTTTATGGTCTGCTCCAGCTCCCAGGCGGTTTTACCCAGATCGATGAGGCCAACCATGCGACCGCTGCCCTTCAGCGTATGAGTCGCCCGACGAATAGTGCTTAGTGCGTTGACATTGGATGCATCGGCGGTCAGCAGATCAAGCTCGGCGCCCAGCGTAGCAAGCACTTCCGTCGCTTCTTCGAGAAAGATACCGAGCAACTCGGCATCAATTTCTTCATGCGTTGACTTGGCCAGTTGCAGCGTCGCCGCCGACGGCTGAGTCGTTTCCAACGTTTTCGGCTGAAAGCCGGCAAGCGCCGCATCGGTTTCTTCACCGGCCTGCAGGGCTTTCAATGCGGCCTTGGCCGTGTCGCCCAATTCAACATTGGCGACCAGATCGGCGTCCTTCTGGATAGCCTGCAGGCCTTGCTTGAGCTCATCCCGCAGGCGGCTGTCTTCCGGCGCCGCCTTGTAGGCATCGAGCAAACCCTGGATATCACGCGTCTGTTCAGCCAGTTGCGCCTCAACACTCGGCGCCGCGACCCCCTCGGCCTCTGCGTCGATTTCCTCTTCACCCTCCAGCGCAAGCGGCTTTTCGCCCTTCATGCGGCGGACAAACGCGACAAAATCGGTTTCGCCATTTTGTAACGCATCGACAAAAAAGCCGAGCATCGAGAGCTGGTTTGCCACCCACTCAAAATCATCACTTGCCGGCAGGTAATCTGGCTCGGCGAATTGCTGAATACGGCGACCGCACTCCTTAAGGCTGGCGACGGCGGAAAAATGACCAAGCATGGCCAACGCACCACCAATTTGCCCGAGCGGCATTTCAAGATTGGCGAGGTCATGGCCTTTCGCGGGATCGCGGAAAAAGCCATCAAGCGCCTGCTCGATCTGCGCCAGATTATTCTGAATCTCGCGCCCAACCTGAGCGATCAGCAGTTTTTCCTGGGCGCGCCGCGTCATTTCATCAAGCAATGGAATACCGGCATCATCGGCCGCCGGCTTCCCGGCAATGCAGGCATAAAGCCGGGCCACCATCAGGTCAACTTGCTGCGCGAAGTCGGTACCCAAACGCTTGAAACCTTCCTGGGCATTTTGCAACAACAGAATCGCAGTCGCCACCTCCATCGCCACGGTGTCGTTAAAACGGCTGGCATCTTCCGATAACCAGTTGGCAACAGCGCTTAAACCCTGCCCCAGACGTTTGAGGTCGGTCTGCCCAACTGCTTCGGTCAACCGGGCGCAAGCACGAGAATTTTCGACAAAGCCGGGCAGACTATTGGTACCACCCGTACAAAACCGGTTCCAGAGATCTTCGATGGCAGCGAGCGTTTCGCGTAACTTGCGCAGTGCACCATCCTGTGGCTGAGCGAGCGCCGGCGCCGCAGCCGGCACCAGCGCCGGCAAGGAAAAAGTTGTCTGAACCTCGGCAATCAAGGGATCGAGATCAGCCGGCGCCTGGGCCACGTAATACAGCGCCTCACGCATGACGCGCTCGGCCACATTGCTTGAGCCGTTGAGCAGACGACGAATCTGCGCGTCAATCCGTGAACGCAATTGCCGGGCTCCGGCGTCTGCCCCAATGGCGGGTTCGGTCAGCGCGGCGAGAAAGGCCCGCGCGATCCACCAGAAAGACCGGTCGGACTGAGTTGCCTGATGTGATTCGATATCCGCCAACGCCCGGAGCATTTCCTGACGGCCAAACTCAGCTTCATCAGGCTTTTGCAACCAGCTTAACAAGCCCTTCTGGTAGCGCATGCGCTCGGCCTTGAGGGCGCGTTGCAACTGTTCGGGATCGAGGGCCGCCGGCGACAAAGCTCGCCGGGGCGGACGCAGGGAAAGATCGGGATAAAACAAATCACTCGGGTGGACGGCGCTCTGACCGCGCAGCACCGCCAGAGACAAATAGACCGGCAACAGCCGTAAGGGCTGATTCGGTTCGCCCACCATCAAGTCGTCGAGATACTGCTGCAGATCTGAAAAGGCCTGGCGTAACACGGCAATACCCGCATCACCCGGGGTCAAGCTCCCCTCTTCGATGGCAGCGAGCAGGGACTCAACCGACTCGGTAATCTGGGTGACGCCATCCAGCCCGACGATCGACAGCGCGCCATGTACCTGATGGACGTGGGTGCGGCAGAATTTCAGCGACGCGCCTTCCCCCCCCGCTTCATACTGGCTGAGCGCCTCTTCAGCACGCTGCAGGGCCAGATCAATCTCGCCCTTGACCCAGGTGAGCGGGCCCAAATCGAATTCCGTTGCCGCGTTCATAGTCTCTCGCGATGCCTGTTAGTCCACCTTGAAGCCGGCGACCGATCCTTTAAGTTCCGAAGCCAGCGCCGTCAATTCATCAACCGCCTCGGCCGTGCGCTGAGTGCCGGCTGTTGTTTGCTCGGTCACGCGCAAAATATCCTGCATCAACTCGGCGACATGGGTCGCCGAGTCGGCCTGATCCTGTGTCGAGGTGGAAATCCCGTGAATCAGGTCAGCTAGGTCTCGCGACACCAGGCCGATTTCGGAAAGTGCCTGACCGGCAGCGTCAGAAAGTTTGGCGCCCTCAACCACACCCTGGGTGGATTGCTCCATGGCGAAAACCGCATCCTGGGTATCGGTCTGAATGGTCTTCACAATCGCTGCAATCTGTTTGGTCGCCTCGCCGGAACGTTCGGCCAGTCGCTGCACCTCTTCGGCAACCACGGTAAAGCCGCGCCCTGCATCTCCATCTGAAGCCGCCTGAATGGCCGCGTTAAGCGCCAATACGTTAGTTTGCTCGGTAATGTCGGAAATCAGCTCAACAATTTCACCGATCTCCTGCGAGCTTTCGCCGAGGCGCTTGATGCGCTTCGATGTTTCCTGAATCTGATTGCGGATTTCATTCATACCCTTGATCGAATCCTCCACCGCTGCCGTGCCTTTTTCCGCCGCAGTCAAGGACTGACGCGCCACCTGCGCCGATTGCATGGCGTTGCCGGAAACCTCGCTCATCGAGCGCGCCATCTTGAGCGCGGACTGGCCGGCTTCCTGAATTTCGCTGGACTGCCGCTCGGCGGCATCGAGCAATTTGGTTGAGTTCTGGCGAGCGATTTCTGTCGCAGCCGTCACCCGATTGGCCGCATCGTTGATCCGCCCAACCAGCACGCGCAGTTCTTCAATGGTGTAGTTGATCGAGTCGGCAATTGCACCGGTAATGTTTTCGCTCACCGTTGCCGTCACCGTCAGATCACCATCTGCCAGGTCGCCCAATTCATTCATCAAACGCAGAATGGCATCCTGATTTTCGCGGTTGACCTGCTCTGACGACTGGCGTTCTTTCTCGGCATCGAGTGCCCGGCGCGCGTTATCTTGAAGATATATCTTTGCAAGCAGCACCAGCGTAGCCAGCGCAGCTAACGACATAACGAGCAGTAGCACGACATACAGCGCCCGTTCGGACAGCCCGCTCTGATAGCCAAACACCAAATTATCAGTCGCCTTCAGCAACTCTTCACTCTCGCGAAAAATCCGCGAACCGGCCTGTTTGGAAAGCACCAGCGGCTGCATATTGCCGAGAATGCTGGCAATCGCATCCTGATATTCCTTGAAGGCCACATCGAGTTCAGCCAGTTTGGCCCGGCTTTCAGCATCATTGCTACCGGAAAGGCGCAGCGTTTCACTGCCTTGGCTCAAGCCAAGCAAAATATCGCGAAAAGTGTTGGTGTCCTTGCCAAGCAGGAAAGCGACTTCCGGGCTGATTTCATCACCGACCAGCAACACGGAAGCGTTCTTGGCAATACGCTGAGTCAACATCGCCAACTGATTGGCTACAGCAATTTCACGCACACTAGCCCCTGCCTGCAACTTGAGTGCGGCAAGCTGTTCGGTCAACTCAAGCATCTCGGCATTTTTTGCGTCGATCGTTGCCACACTTTTACCCAGGGTGAGCAGGCTTTTCTCCTGGCCGATCACCGTCATTGCATCTTTATCAGCAGCGAGCCAAAGCTCGGTCAGCGCACCGAGTTGAGGCTGAACCTCAGCGGGCGAAGCGGGTACGCGGGTTCCACTGATATCGCCCCCGGCCGAAAGGCGCTCGAGCAAGCTGGAAAAGGTTTCGCGCGACTCCTTCAATTGGGCAAAGGCCGCCGGGTTTCCCTGCAGCGCCTGTGAAGACGCCTTGGCCAGGCGCTGTGACAACATACGCATTTCGCCGGACGCAGCAATGTAAGCAGTACCGTAGGTCGACTCCCGATTATCGTGATAAACCAGTGCGGCAATCAGCAAAAGCAGGACAACGAAAATCGCCCCAACGGATTTCATTTGTTGAATAACTGGCTGATTAGCCAAAAAACCAGGCAATGGCAGTTTGCCCAATGAGCCTGCGATTGCTGCGGACGAGTCGGCCTTGTCAGCAGCGCCGGACTCGGGAAGGTTGAAACTTAAAGCCATGGAAATCCTCCACTTGGGGCAAGGGCTAAGGCCCTGGATCAAACCCCGATATTCATGAAATCGTCATCGGCCAGCAGTTCGCGCACCGAAAGCTTGCGCCAGACTTTGCCTTGCGTATCGGCGAAACGCTGCGCCGCCCAGCTTGGCACCAAAGTATCCGGCGCCTCTGGCGTGAAATCGTCAGGGTTCTTCAAACCAAGCATGCGCGACACCAACAAGGCGGCATTGGCGCCGTGCTTGGCGCCGATCAACAGCAGGCGGGCATTGGCATTCTGCGGTGTCGGCGCGCCGCCACGAAAAACCGAAAAATCGGTCACGGCATGCAGGTTGCCACGAATATTGGCGATCCCGGCAAACCAGTCACGCGTCAGCGGCACCGGCGCCAACTGCGGCGCCTGAACGATTTCGCCACTATCCGAAAGATCGAGCAGCCAGGATTCGTTGCCTGCTTCAACCCCCAGCCAGGACAAGGCATCACGCCCTTGAGCCGCCGTTGTCAGGCGCCCTGCCAGGTACTTCTGAAAATCACGAAGACTGGTTTTTTTGGCCATCGGTTCAGGGCAGCGCAGCAACTCGACGAAGCAACTCCTCAGGGTTAAGCGGTTTCACCAGGTAATCCACAGCGCCCTGACGCAAACCCCATATCCGGTCGGTTTCCTGCCCCTTTGAGGTGCAGACGATGACCGGAATACCCTTGGTTTCTTCATCGCGCGTCAGCGTCCGTGTCGCCTGATAACCGTTCAGGCCGGGCATGACCACATCCATCAAAATAAGATCGGGCTTATTGGCCTTTGCCTTGGCGATGCCTTCCTCGCCATTTTCAGCGGTAATCACCTGATATCCCGCTTTGGTCAGCACGTCGACCGTAAAGAAGCGCTCGGTCGGGGAATCGTCGACCACGAGGATATTTTTGACCGGCATTTTTACTCCTGAACTACGGGTTGGATTCTGTATCGGGCGGCAGCGCGAAACTGGCGACCGTTTGCAGCAGACTGTCTTTGGTAAAGGGCTTGGT
>JAUYQT010000658.1 GCA_030697085.1 Azonexus sp.
TGATCAAGTCGTTCTGGCGCAAGGTGTTTCCAACCGTGATGAGTATCGTCAAGCTCGCAGGGTGGGGCGTGGCGTGGTGTTAAACCGAGGCAAACGCGATGCGGTTTGGCCGGTTTTTGAGGAGTACCGGACGCAGTTGAGCTCTCGCAAGCTGAAAGAGGTCGATGATGCTTACCGAGATGCCGTTAGCTTGCTCATCCAGGACGGTATAGAAAGCCGGTATTCATCGATTGTTGTCGATGAAACTCAAGATTTGGGGCCTCAAGCCATTCGCCTGTTACGGGCGATGGTTGCGCCAGGCAGAAACGATTTGTTCTTTGTGGGGGATGGCCATCAACGAATTTATAACCGTAAAAAGGCCGCATTGAGTCGCTGTGGTGTTGATATACGTGGACGCTCGCGCAAGCTGTATATCAACTATCGAACAACAGACGAAATCCGCAAGGTAGCCCTAGCTTATCTTGAAGGGTGTGATATCGATGACTTGGATGATGGCTCTGACGAAAGCAAACGCTATAAATCATTATCCCGTGGCCCAGCTCCCGTTACCTCGACATTTGGAAACCTTGAGGAGGCGAGCCAGTGCTTGATTGCATGGATTAATGATTTAACACAGGGCGAAGAAAGGCGTTGGTCAACCTGTGTGATTGCATCCTCCAAGCAGTTACGAGATTTCGCACGAGAGCAAGTCAAACAGAAAGGCCTCAAGACAGAAATTGTGGAGGCGAACCAATCTTGTCAGGTCGTACCCGATACGATTTATTTCTCGACAATGCATCGGGCAAAGGGCCTGGAGTTTGATCAGGTAATTGTTTTGAGTCGGCAGGAATTGTTAAAAAACGAAAGTGACGAGGGACATAAGCTACTGTACGTGGCAATGACTCGTGCGAGGCGGGAGAGTCGGGTTATTTTTGTGTAAGATGGATAATGTCAAAGTTCCTTAGGGGGTTTTGCGTGCTGTTCTCGTATAACAGGAATTCCCGAAAGCAGGCGTATCAGCGACGACTGGCGATCATTTCTCTTTGAACATCTATCAGGAACGCAATTGTGAGCAGATTGCCTCCGGAATTTCCGGGAGCGATGCTGCCATTCTGGTTGCTGAACAATACCTCGACGGAAAACCCCCTCGTCGAGGGAAACACAAGATAACGCAATCTGAGCGCGACGCCGAGTTCTGGAGCGCGGAGTTTCTAGGCAAACTGCCACCGGATATCTGGGGTTCAGAAGTAATGGTTCTGGCGCTGGCTCGCTACCTTGACCAAGAGCGAGTCAGTGCGCCACGACTGCTGACGTCAATTGCCCAATCTCAGCCCGCCGCGATATGCAGAGCCATGCGATACGCTCGTGTGGCACACCGACCGAAGCTGGCGCGATTAACTGAGCTTCGCGAAGTCGCGAACTTCTCCCCTGAGATCCGCGAGCAGTGCCTGATTGTCGATATCTTTGTCGATGCCTACGAAATTCGCCAAGCGGAAATCGATAAATGGAAGCTTGTACTAGCTGGCCTGTCTCCCTTTGAAATCCTGATCTACGGGAGCTTTTTTGCCTTCGAGCATTTGATCCAGGGACAATCCCTATATCCTGAATGGGATAGCAGGGATGAGAAGATCTGGTATGCCCTCACGGATCTGATTGCTTGGAAACTCAAGACCACGCCGGACTCAAAAATCCGGGTGAGCGAGCAACAGATCGGCTTGTCGATGGCTGTGCACTTGGCACCTTTTCTGTTTCCGGGCCGGTCTGGTTTGCCGCCTCGATTCGATTTGCTGGAAGCGTTCAAGGCTCTGTTGGCGGCACAGGTCGAGATGAATGAATTCATCTCTCGTTCGGTCGACGCGCATAGTTACGATGACGCCGTTTGCTTTGTCCGTTGTTAACGGTGCTCAATTTTCGTAAAAATCTGGCGTCGACATCCTGACGATAGGTCATAGCCACGGTTTTGCCGTTCTGATCTATCCATATTGGTTTTAGCCGGCGGCCCGCAGGGCTCCCGGCGGGCGGTTTGCGGAGCAAACTGCCGTCTGGCAAACGCAGTGCGGCAGGACCGGGAATGGCGGTGTTGGCCGAGGCAGTAGCGCCTATGCTGCCAATGCGGTAAAAGCACCTCAGCCGGTGGAGATGCCGGCGCGACATCGGCACCAACCGCCAAGCCAGTTCCGCTGCCGCGCCCCGCTGTCCTGACGGTCAACGCTGCATGCCGAGTATTCCACGAAGCGGGCGTTACTGTCTTCCCCATTGGCTCTTTTCTGCCCATGGACCTCCCTGGAAGACGCTACCTGTGTGCGCGTTGCCGCACCGCCGTGATCATCTGTAGTCACTGTGATCGGGGCCACCGCTACTGCACTGCAGGGTGCGCCGATCAGGCACGACGCACCGCCACTCATGCCGCCGGTTGCCGCTATCAAGCGACGCGCCGAGGCCGTCATGCCCACGCCGAACGCCAGCGTCGCTATCGGGCCAAACCGCAGAAAGTGACGCATCAGAGTTCCCCACCTGTCGTCCCGTCGGTTCCACTCTCGACTGAACCGACGGTGCCGGTGATTCCGGCGCTCTGGCATTGCTGCCGATGCCATCGCAGCTTGCCAGACTGGGTGCGTCAGGACTTCCTGCACTGTCGGATTCGCCGAAACTTACCCGACAGGAGTACCTATGGCCCTCACCCCCGAAACTGAAGCGCAAATCCTGCGCTACCACCACGCCGAACGCTGGCCGGTGGGCACCATCGCCCGCCAACTCGATCTTCATCGCGACAGCGTGGCCCGCGTTCTGGCCCAGGCCGGCTTGCCGGCCATCAAGCAAATCCACCGACCATCGGCGGTCGACCCGTACCTGCCGTTCATTCTGGAGACGCTCGCGCAGTTTCCCCGTCTACGGGCCTCTCGCCTTTACGCCATGGTTAAGGATCGCGGTTACCCCGGACGTCCGGATCACTTCCGGCACCTGATCGCCCGCCATCGACCGCGCCCCAGGAGCGAAGCCTTTCTGCGTCTGCGCACACTACCGGGGGAACAGATGCAGGTGGACTGGGGGCACTTCGGCCACCTCGAGATCGGCCGTGCGCGTCGGCCGTTGATGGCCTTCGTTGCCGTCCTTTCCTGGTCGCGGCAGATCTTTTTGCGTTTTTACCTCGGCGCCCACATGGAGAATTTCCTGCGCGGCCATGTCGCCGCCTTCGAGGCTTGGGGTGGGGTACCTCGGGTTGCCCTCTACGACAACCTCAAGAGTGCGGTACTGGAGCGGCAAGGCACCGTCATCCGTTTCAACCCGACCCTGCTGGCCCTGGCCGGTCATTACCGTTTCGAGCCCCGCCCGGTCGCCGTCGCCCGGGGCAACGAGAAGGGGCGTGTCGAACGCGCCATCCGCTATATCCGTGACACCTTCTTTGCCGGGCGTCATTTCACGGATCTCGCGGACCTCAATGCCCAAGCCGATGCTTGGGTAGTGGCGCAGGCCGGCGAACGGCGTTGCCCTGAGGATGAAACGCTGACCGTCAGTGAGGCGTTTGCCCAAGAACGAGACCGCCTCCTTGAATTGCCCGGCAATCCCTTTCCGAGTGATGAGATCAAGGCCGTCTCGGCGGGCAAGACGCCCTATATCCGCTTTGACCTCAATGACTATTCGATTCCACATACCTGCGTATCGCGATCACTGATGGTGTCTGCGACGCCGGATGCGGTGCGTATTCTCGACGGCCAGACCGTGATCGCAGCTCATCCGCGCAGCTACGACCGTCAGCAGCAGATTGAAATTGCTGAGCACATTGAAGCATTGGTGGCGGATAAGCATCAGGCCAGTGCCCATCGGGGCACTGACCAACTGGTTCAGGCCGTGCCGGCCAGTCGCACTTTGCTGGCGGGTGCCGTTGAACGAGGCGAACCGCTTGGGCGAACGGTACGGGCGCTGGCGGAATTACTCGAGTGCTATGGAATCGCCGAATTCTCGTTGGCGATTGACGAGGCCCTGGCCCGCGAGGTGCCGCATCCGAATGCCGTACGCCTGGCGCTGGAACGACGCCGGCAAGCGCAGGCTGCACCGCCACCGCTGGCCGTGTCCCTGCCGGCGCACGTCAAGCGTCGAGATGTACCGGTCCGACCGCACCGCCTCGATGACTACGATACCTTGATGGAGAACACTGATGAGCACGCTTGATCCTCGCCAACGGGCGTCTGCCTTACAACTACACGGGGTACTGGCACATTGGGCGGAATGCGCTGATCAACCTTGGCTCGATCCATTACTCGGTTGGGAGGAAACCGAACGGGCCCGCCGCTCACTGGAGCGACGACTACGCTGCGCCCATATCGGGCGTTTCAAACCACTGGCCGATTTCGATTGGGCCTGGCCAGAACAGTGTGATCAACGCGCCATTGCCGAATTGATGAGCCTCGACTTCCTGGCTTCGGCGACCAATGCCATTCTGATTGGCAGCAGCGGCCTGGGCAAGACAATGATCGCCCAGAATATCGCGCATCAGGCGGTGTTGCAGGGGCATACGGTGTTGTTTGCCACCGCCGGGCAATTACTTGGCGAGCTGGCCAGTCTCGATAGCGATTCAACCCTGCGTTATCGGCTGCGCCGCTATGCAGCACCGGATTTGTTGGTCATTGATGAGGTTGGCTATTTATCCTATTCGAACCGACATGCCGATCTGCTCTTCGAGTTGATCAACCGCCGGCATGAGAAGTAGAGCACCTTGCTCACCACGAACAAGGCCTTCTCGGAATGGTCCGAGGTATTTCCCAACGCCAGTTGTGTCGTCGCCATGATCGATCGCTTGGTGCATCACGCCGAAATTCTTTCCATCAAGGGCGAATCGTTCCGCCGCAAGGAGGCGCAGGAGGCGGCTGCAGCCAAATCGAAAAAGCGTAAAACCAGGGAGGTGCCATGAAATCGCTTCACCAACCCTCCGGCCTGGACCAGGGGTTGCCACTGTTCATCGATCCATACTGGTCGCCCGAGCAGGCCATGGCGGTGATCGAACTGCTCGATGATCTGCGCGACCGGATATGGACGCACTATGAAAGCGTTCTACTCGACAAATACCGTGACGAACGTATTACGCGCACCAACCAACCGGTGACCGATCCTCCTTTCTGACGGCTTCTCACGCGGTATCAAAAATAAGGGGCCCGCCGGGCCCCTTATTCGTCAACCGCTCGACGCCAAATTCCGTCGCCGTTTTATGCCACCAAATTTCTACGGATTTACGCCGCCGGCAACA
>JAUYQT010000814.1 GCA_030697085.1 Azonexus sp.
CCGCGATTATGGAAGCAACTCTTCGCAGACAATCCGTTGCGATCGCCCTTGCATACTCTTCGGACATAGGCAAGAACGCCGGGGAGTTACCGGTTACGCCACAGCGCAAGCGTGCTGGTACTCGCGTGCAGCCTTGTTGAATCAGCAGCGGCGATACCAGGGAACAAAGCGCCGGAACTGTTGAATGGCGGCCAGAATTTGGTCGTGGTCGATGTTGGCGATCTGTGCAGACGGAAGGCTTGGGTTGTGCTCAAGGTTCAGGATGACGCCGGCCAGAGCATCTCGGAACTTGGTAGCTGCGTCAGCGGCGCGATTCCGCCGCGAGCCTTCATACGCGACGTGGCCAACAAAGATGGCACCGACAAACGAGCCGACGATAACTGCAGCGTTATTTGCAAGGACATCAATGATGGTATCGATTTCAAACATTCGTTTTTGTTTGGTGGTGCGGTTGGAGTATTGGGTTTCTTGGTCGGATCAAGAGGCTGGAGGAAAACCTAACGTGTAGTAGACGACAAAACTGTCCAATAAGCTGGAGCGTGTCCGATAAGCTGGAAAACAGGACAAGCTAAAACCCTTGCCGGGTGAGTATTCCAGAACAAAAGGGGGTTACACGACATATCGGCAGGGGCTCAAAACCGGACCGGTTGCCATTGTACTAACGCCGTGCATGCAAAGGCCATGGTGTTCTGTCTGCTTTGGAAAATACGCTCTGACTGGCGGCTCCTGGCCGTAGTGAGCCATTCGCCTCAAGCTCAAGATCGGCCCCGTGAAAGCAATTTCAGGCCACCTGGGCCGATGGCGATAAAAAGTATCCGGCCGCTGCCAATCGCTAGCATTGCGCCAAAGTGCGACGACTGGCGAAACGCTGACGGCTTCCAGAACGACAGAAACAACGCCATGCTTTCCCAAACGGCGCTGGCCGAACACGCCGGCAATAGTGGCTTGTTCGGCGTGTTGACCGTAGCTTTCGCGGTGACTAGCCCAAGGTGCGCGTGATGATTTCCCGCAGGTCGCGCGACAGGTTTTGGTGATCGCGGATGCTTTCCAGTGCTTGCCGGGCGTGAGTTTGATGTTCGGCATCAAACTTTTTCCAGCGATCGAAGCTACGGGCGACGCGGGAGGCGACTTGTGGGTTTTTCGCATCGAGCCGCTTGATTTGCTCGGCGAGAAAAGCGTAGCCCTCGGCCGTGTTGAAGCGCGCCAGATTGGCCCCGAAGTTGCGGATGAGCGCGTACACCTTGTTCGGGTTGGTGATTTCGAAGGCCGGGTGCGTCGTCAGTTGCTTCACCGTCGCCAGCGTGTTCGGCAAGCGGCTGCCGGATTGGGCGGCGAGCCATTTGTCGACGACCAGCGCCTCGTGCTGCCAGCGTTGATAGAAGTCGGCCAGCGCTTCTTCGCGTTCCGGGCAGTCGGTTTGCGCCAGCACGGCGAGGGCGCCGAATTGGTCGGTCATGTTGTCGGCGTTACGGTATTGCGCCATGGCGAGTTGACGGCTGGCTGGCGTGTTGCGTTCGAGCAGGTAGCTCAGGCAGACATTACGCAGCGCCCGGCGTCCGGCTTCTTCGGCGCTCGGCTGATAGGCCTGGCTGGGGGCGAGGGCGTGGTAAACCGTACTGAGTTCATCTGCCAGGGCTTCGGCGAGGTGCCGGCGCAAACCGTTGCGGGCGGCGTGCAGGGCGTCTGGATCGACCACCGTCAGCGCTTCCGCCAAGGTTGATTCGCCGGGCAGGGTGAGGGCTTCGGCGACGAAGGCGGCGCCGCCAAGTTTTCCAACCTCGGCCTGGGTTTGCAGCAGGCGGCGGGCGGCTGTGACGATGCTTTCCGGCCAGACCGGCGCTTGCCCGGCGACAATTTCTGCGCTGGCTTTGAGGATCAGTTGCGAGGCCAGGCGTTGGCCGGCTTCCCAGGCGTTGAACGGGTCGCTTTCATGGGCCAGCAAGAGGGCGAGTTGGCCTGGCGTATAGGCGAAATCAAGGATGACCGGGGCGGAAAAGTCGCGCAGCAGCGAAGGGACGGGTTCATGGCTCAGTCCGTCAAAATGCCATTGCTGGGTATTTTCCTTGAGCAGCAAGGTTTGTTCGCTGCCGGGGATGATTTGTCCGGCGCTGTCGAACAGCGCCAGGCGAATCGGGATCAGATAAGGCTGGCTGTCTGAGGCGCGTGGGTTGGATTGATTAAAAGTCAGGGTGTAACGCCCGGTTTTTGCCGCAAAAACAGCGTCGACCGCAACATTCGGCGTGCCGGGCTGGCTGTACCAGCGCATGAACTGGGTGAAGTCGAAGCCCGAGGCAGCGCTCATCGCGGCGACGAAATCTTCGCAAGTGACCGCCTGACCGTCGTGGCGGCGGAAATATTCATCCATGCCGAGACGGAAGTGGTCGCGGCCGATCAGGGTCTGGATCATGCGGACGACTTCGGCGCCTTTGTCATAGACGGTGGCGGTGTAGAAATTGTTGATTTCGACGAATGACGAGGGGCGCACCGGGTGCGACATCGGGCCGGCATCTTCCGGGAACTGGCCAGCGCGCAGGCCGCGCACTTCGCGGATGCGGGCGGTCTGGCGGTTGTGCAGGTCGGCGCCGAATTCCTGATCGCGGAAGACGGTGAGTCCTTCTTTCAACGAGAGCTGGAACCAGTCGCGGCAGGTGACGCGGTTGCCCGTCCAGTTGTGGAAATATTCGTGGGCGATGACGCGGTCAATATTTTCAAAATCGACGTCGGTCGCGACGTCGCTACGCGCCAACACGTATTTGGTGTTGAAAATATTGAGACCCTTGTTTTCCATCGCGCCCATGTTGAAGTCGCCGACGGCGACGATCATGTAATGGTCGAGATCGCATTCCAGTCCGAAGCGTTCCTCATCCCATTGCATCGATTTCTGCAGTGCCGCCATGGCATGCGGGCACTGGTCGAGCTTGCCCGGCTCGACGTAAATGGCGAGTTGCACCGTCCGGCCGGAAGCGGTCTGGAAAGTGTCGAACAGGCCGTCCAGCTTGCCGGCGACGACGGCGAAGAGATAGCACGGCTTGCGGAACGGATCAGCCCAGCGCGCCCAGTGACGGCCATTCGCTTCGTCGCCCTGAGCGACCGGGTTGCCGTTGGCGAGCAGGATCGGCAAGGCTTCCTTGTCGGCGTGCAGCGTCACGGTGTAGGTCGACATTACATCCGGGCGATCGAGAAACCAGGTAATGCGGCGGAAGCCCTGCGCCTCGCATTGGGTGAAGTAGCCATCGGCGGAGCGATAGAGGCCGGAGAGGCAGGTGTTCTTGTCCGGGTCGATGCGGACGACGGTGCGCAGCGTGAATGACTCAGGCAGGTCGGTGACGGTCAACGTCGATTCGGTGGTTAAAAATGGCACATTTTTAGCGTCGACCGTGACACTCAGCGTTTCCAGTGCTTCGCCATCGAGCACCAGCGCCTGCGCGGCAACGGCCGGGTTGCGCCGCATGGCCAGCGTGGCGCTGATTGTGGTGCCGCTGTTTTCGATATTGATATCGAGATCAACGGTATCCACCAGGTAAGCCGGTGCGGCGTAGTCTTTGAGATAAATAGTTTGGGGCGTGTCGGTTTTCATTGTTGTGGTGTGGCCTTGGGGAGAGGGCTGAAATGATAAGTCAGGTGCAGTCGCTGGCGTGCCATATCACTTTTTCTGAGTTTCGTTGGCAAGTTTCAGGCCGGCGTTTGGCCGGTCCACTTGCTGAAAGCAGCGGTTAGCTCAGCGTAGTTAATCGGTTTGGTGAGAAAGTCATCCATGCCTACCGCCAGACAATGCGCGCGGTCTTCTTCGAAGGCGCCGGCGGTGAGGGCAACGATGGGTAATCTCGAACGGGTATTTTCGGCTTCCCAGGCGCGAATCGCTTTTGTCGCCTCGAAGCCATCCATCACCGGCATCTGGCAATCCATGAAAATGAGCTGTGGCGGCATGCCGGAGGTCACGGTTTTAACGGCATCCTCGCCATTTTTGACGCTCTTGTACGCTACGCGCATTTTTTTCAGCAGCGCCTCAATGACTTTGCGATTAGTCAGGTTGTCTTCGACAATCAATACATAGTCCGAGCCGGAAAGAGGCATTTCGGAGATGAGCTTTTCATCGGCCAGCGGGCGCGCGGTGTGACGCTTCTCTTCACCGATCTCGACGCCCTCCGCCTTGATTCTGAACCAGAAATGGGCGCCGTCACCCGGTCTGCTACTGACCCCGACATCGCCGCCCATCAGTTGCGCCAGCGTGCGGACGATGGATAAGCCGAGGCCCGTTCCGGCATATTCGCGGGTGTTTGAGGCATCGACCTGCGAGAACGGCTGGAAGAGCAGCGCGAGTTTGTTTTCGGCAATGCCAATGCCGGTATCGCTCACTGAAAACTCGAGTACGTTGGTCGGGCCCACGGTTTCAACGACGCGTCCCTCAATCCGGATCGTCCCCTTGGCGGTGAATTTGACGGCATTGCTCGTCAGGTTGGACAGCATTTGCCGCAGGCGGAGCGCGTCAGCCTGAAAGTGTGCGTTGGCTGGCCCCTGCCAGATTGTCTCGATGCTGAGGTTTTTGGCGTGCGCCTGCTCGGCAAAAAGCGCGGCAGTTTCGTGGATAATTTGTTCAGGGTCGAAGACGTGTTGTGCCAGTTCGACCCGCCCGGCCTCAACTTTGGACAGATCGAGAATGTCATTGAGCAGGGTTAGAAGCGTCTGCCCGGAGCTGAGAATAATGCGGGTGTATTCACGCCGCTCACCCTCTGTTAAATCAGTTGCCATCAATAGTTGCGCCATGCCGAGGATGCCATTCATCGGTGTTCTGATTTCGTGCGACATGGTGGCGAGAAACTGACTTTTTGCACGATTGGCGCTTTCCGCCTGATTTTTGGCTTCTTCAAGTTCGCGGCGCACGTTTTCCAGCGTGAGCAGCGAACGAATCATCCCGAAAAGTAGAAAGGCGGCAAAAACACTGAGCAGCACGC
>JAUYQT010000082.1 GCA_030697085.1 Azonexus sp.
ATCAGCAACTTGAGCGCGATATGTGTGACAGGATATCCACCATGTTTTTCTAGGGCTACAGACAGCTTGGCTATCTCCTCCTTGCTCAATGCTTTGGCGTGCTCTGTCTTAGGCTTGGCGATAGCACCCTTCAATGCGGCAGCAGGATCAACATCCGCTCGCAATGTAGATACGGCATAACGGAATACGGCGCCTATCCACTGGCGCAAGTTAATCGCTACAGTTTCCGCTCCACGGGCTTCAGCTTTTTTCAGGATAGCGAGGATGTGAGCAGCAGTCACCTGACGGATAGGCATCGCCCCAATCACAGAATAGACATCACTTGCGAAAAAACGAGTTATCTGGCGCAAAGTGTATGGCGCCCACCCCAATTTTTTCATTGCTATCCACTCCTCTGCAACGCCCTGGAATGTTGTCGCTAATTTTTGATGCTGGGCTAGCTGGAGAGTCTTTCTGGCTTGCGCGGGATTGATGCCTTGCGCTACTTGTTCCCTAGCCTCGGCTGCAGTTTTGCGAGCATCACTCAATTTAACAGCCGGGTATGCGCCGATACTAAATATGGATGCTTTTCCAGCAAGTCTGTAGCGATATTGCCACAACTTTGCTCCTGAAGAACGCACCAACAAGCGCAGTCCAACAGCATCGGCTAGGGAGTAATCTTTGTCGGAAGTCTTGGCATTACGGATAGCTGTATCAGTCAGCATATTGTGAGTAACAAGCAATCGTTACTCACAAATCGAGTGGCTGTCTATGGACCACAATGGACGATAACGAACGACGCTTAACTCTAAATTATTGTTTTTATGGTATTAAATTGTTAATCCTGAATCTAATCGAATCTTAATAGACAACAATGCTTATTTTCGATCATTAGCAGCATTTGCTTCCCCTCGTCACTCAGTCAAACCGTGTATCCAGGCCTTGCTCCGCCAATTCGGCGGCACGTAAAACGGCGCGCGCTTTGGTTTGGGTTTCGACCCATTCGGAATGCGGATCGGAGTCGGCAACGATACCGGCACCGGCCTGAACGTGGAGTTTCTTATCTTTAACAACGGCGGTACGGATGGCGATGGCCAAATCCATATCCCCGTTAAAACCGAGGTAACCGACGGCACCGGCATAAATGCCACGTTTGACCGATTCCAGTTCGTCAATAATTTCCATCGCCCGAATTTTCGGCGCGCCGGACACGGTGCCTGCGGGGAAGGTGGCTTTTAGTACGTCAAGCGCATCCAGACCTGGCTGCAGCTTGCCTTCGACATTGGAAACGATGTGCATCACATGCGAATAACGTTCGATAAGCATGTTTTCCGTAAGCTTGACACTGCCGATTTTAGCGACGCGACCGCAGTCGTTGCGGCCGAGATCAAGCAACTGGGTGTGCTCGGCGCGCTCTTTCTCGTCAGCGAGCAATTCAACGGCCAGCGCTGCATCTTCTTCCGGCGTGGCGCCGCGTTTGCGGGTGCCGGCAATCGGCCGCACGGTGACGCGATCACCTTCGAGGCGGACGAGAATTTCCGGCGAAGCGCCCACAACATGAAAGTCTTCGAAATCGAAGTAGAACATGTAGGGCGAGGGATTGAGACTACGCAGCGTGCGGTAAAGCGCCAGCGGGCTGGCCTGAAAAGGCTTGGTCATGCGTTGCGACAGCACGACCTGCATGATGTCGCCCTCGGTGATGTATTCCTTGGCCTTGAGCACGGCATTTTTGAACTCGACTTCACCAAACATCGAAACGGCAGGCTCGGAGTGCACCGGTTGCTCGCTGGGAATGCTGACCGGCGTACGCAATTTTCCCAGTAACTCTTTCAGGCGCGCCCGCGCTTTTTGGTAAGCGCCGGGAAAGCCGGGTTCGGCGTAGACGATCAGGGTCAGTTTTCCCGAGAGGTTATCGACAACAGCGATTTCTTCGGAGAGCAGCAGGCCAATATCGGGCGTGCCGATGTTATCTGGCTTGTGTTTGTCGATCAGCTTGCTTTCGACGTAGCGTACGGTGTCATAGCCGAAACACCCGACCAGGCCACCGCAGAATCGCGGCAACCCAGCGCTCGGCGGGGCGCGAAAACGCAGCATGAACTGGCCGATGAAGTCGAGTGGGTTGGTATCGTCGACCCGCTCGGCAACGCGGTTAGCGGTTAGCACCAACACTTGCTGACCATTGACGATAATTCGGGTTGAAGCGGCCAGTCCGATGATCGAATAGCGACCGAAGCGTTCGCCGCCCTGCACGGATTCGAGCAGGTAGGAATAATGGCCGTTGTTCGCGCCGCTGGTCAGCTTGAGATAGATGGAGAGTGGCGTGTCGAGATCGGCAAACGTTTCCAGGGTGACGGGAATACGGTTGTAGCCTTCTGCGGCGAGCGAATTGAATTCTGTTTCAGTCATGGGGGAAGCCTCAAAAATGACAGGTATTGCGTACTGGTGCTTGGCGCCGCGAAGGGGCGCGAAAGAGAGTTCAGGGGCGCCAGCGCCGCCAACCCTGAGACCGGCCATTGCTTCCTTGGCCGGGCCGTTCATTCCAGATACGCAAAGGGGTCATTTGTTCGTGAGGTCTTGAAAAGTGAGCGCTTGCTGGTAAGCGGCAAGCAAATCGGATACTAGCGCATCGCAATCTGCCCTGTCCACCGGCTCACCTTCGTTGTAGCCGTAGGGCACGGCATAGGCCAGACAGCCCGCAGCATGGGCGGCGTGAATGTCGTGTTTCGAGTCACCGATATGCAGATTGCGGTCGGGCCGAACTTTGAACAGCCGGCAGGCGTGCAGAAGCGGTTCCGGATGCGGCTTCTTGTGGGCGGTGGTATCGCCGGAGACGATGACGTCGAAGTAGTCGGTCATCCCCATGCGGTCGAGCAGGGCTCCGGTGAACATGCCCGGTTTGTTGGTGACAACGCCCATTTTCAGACCACTGGTTTTCCAGGCGTTGAGACCTTCGATCACGCCCGGATAAATCTGGGTAAATTGGCCGTTGACCGCAGCATAGTGACGTTTGAAGGATTCAATAGCTTCGTGCAGCCTCTCGGCGCTGGGCGGCTGGGTATGGGTCAGGCAGCGCTCGACCAGCACCGCCATGCCCTTGCCGACAAAGCGATGGATTTCAGCCAGACTGCGCGACGGCTCGCCGATTTCTGCAAGCATCAGGCGACAGGCTTCGGCCAGGTCGGCGATGGTGTCGAGCAGCGTGCCGTCGAGGTCGAAGGTAACGGATTGGAAGTGCATGGGGGAAGTCATTAGTTATTAGTCGGTAGCTGTTAGTCGGTAGTTGTCAGTTAAGGTGGAGGTTCTGAGGGTTTTGCTAATAACTCAAGCCACTAACAACTAATGACTGGCTTTCAGCAACTCGGCGCGCAGCGCCGCAATGATCGAGTTATAGCGCTGCGGGTCACTGTCCTTGCCGGCGCCATAAACCGCGGAGCCGGCTACGAAGGCGTCGACGCCAGCCCGGGCGATCTCGGCGATATTGGCGACATTGACACCCCCATCAATTTCCAGACGGATGCGGCGGCCGGTTGCTTGTTGGTAGGCGTCGAGTTTGGCCCGTGCCAGCTTGGCTTTTGCCAAGGTGCCGGGAATGAATTTCTGCCCACCAAAACCGGGATTGACGCTCATCAGCAGAATGACATCGATCTTGTCCATGACGTAGTCCATGTACTCAAGCGGCGTCGCCGGATTGAAGACGAGGCCGGCCTGACAACCGGCATCACGAATCAGCCCGAGACTGCGGTCGACATGCTCGGAGGCTTCAGGATGAAAAGTAATGATGTTGGCGCCCGCTTTGGCGAAGTCGGGGATGATGCGATCAACCGGTTTGACCATCAGATGCACATCAATCGGCGCCGTGGTGCACGGGCGAATGGCTTCGCAAACCAGCGGTCCGATGGTTAAATTGGGAACATAATGGTTGTCCATCACGTCGAAGTGAATCCAGTCGGCGCCCGAAGCGATGACATTGACCACTTCTTCGCCGAGCTTGGCGAAGTTGGCAGAAAGCAGGCTCGGTGCGATGATGAAATCTTTGGCTGACATGATGTATTCCTAAACAAGAACAGATAACCGAAATTATCCCATGCCCGACTCCAACAAGTACCGCATCGATATCCAACCCGTAGCGCAGTTCATCCCCGACCAGTCCGATCCGGATGAAAGTCGTTATCTTTTTGCTTACACCATCACGATCAAAAACGTTGGCGAAGTACCCGCCCAACTGGTTTCCCGGCACTGGATCATTACCGATGGCAATAACGAAGAACAGGAAGTCCGCGGTCTTGGCGTCGTCGGCAAACAACCGATGCTCAAGCCCGGTGAGAGCTTTCAATACACCAGCGGCTCTTCGCTGACCACACCGGTCGGCACCATGAAAGGCACTTATCAAATGGTGGCCGAGGACGGCACGCACTTCAATGCCGAAATCCCGGAGTTTACGCTGGCCATGCCGAGGGTTTTACACTGAGCCTGAAGCACACCTACACGCTGATCGCCCCGTTTTACGATGCGATCATTGGCCGAGCGACGCAGGCCGCGCGCCAACGCAGCCTGGCCGCCCTGCCCGCCGAGCCCGGTCGGGTCTTGCTGGCCGGGGTGGGCACCGGGCTGGATTTGCCGCACCTGCCGTCACAGCATCATTACATCGGCCTTGATCTGAACCACGCCATGCTGCAGCGCGCCCTGCCCCGTATTAACCAGTTCGATTTCGGACCGGTCCAGGGCGATGCTCAGCGCCTGCCATTTGCCGACGCCAGCTTTGATAACGCCGTGCTACATCTCATTCTGGCGGTCGTTCCGGAGCCGGCTCATTGTCTTGCCGAGGTGGCGCGGGTTTTGCAACCGGGCGGCACAGTGCTGATCTTTGACAAATTTTTACGCCGCGGCCAGCCGGCCCTATTGCGGCGATTGGCCAATCCGCTGATACGCCGGGTGGCAACGCGACTCGATGTCGTTTTTGAAGACTTGCTCGCGACAACCCCCGAACTGAGGCTGGAAGATGATCAAGCCGCGCTGGCCGGAGGCTGGTTCCGCATGATTCGGCTACAGAAGCGCTAAAGCGTGCTTCATCCAGCGCTCGACCTCCATGCAGGAGCCAGACGCAGCTGCCCACCGTTATATGGCACCTGACTCGCTGATTGAGTTTCTGAAGGCCTTGAAATTATGCGAAAACCAAGGGCATCGCACCGACTATCTCCGCGATGCCTTGCCCGCTGGTCAACTCAAGACTATTCATATCTGGGAACTATGCATAACGGCCGAAGGTAGTCATGCCTCTTCTTCCAGGTCCTGGTCGATTTGCGGCCCGGCCGGTGGCCAGTCGCCGGCAGCAGAGCGTTGCTCATACCAGCGATGCATCGCCGCATCATCGACGGCGTACTCGCCACGCGCCGACTTCCAGACCAGGGCAGGCGTCCTCTGGCGCAGCGACTCAAGGGCGTTCTGTGCTTTTTGTGGAATAACCGCCGCACCGGTCTTCTCCCTATAAAAGCGCAAGGCATCCCCATCGTAGGGCCGGAAGCGCTGACCCTGCTCCAGCAGGCGCCATAACACCGCCTGCTCGACGGCTTTCAAACCCAAATACTCCGACGCCATCTGGGACTCTTCATCGGCCTGCCACTGCTGGGCGGCCTGCAATACCGCCGGCTCAAAGCGGCCGGGCAGCCCGGACAAGGGACTCAGCGCCTGCCCCAGGGCTTCCATGAAAAACTGCGGACGATGGCCAAACCCCTGAAAGGCCGCAAACAGGATGCTCGTATCCACCGGTTCAAGGTCGGGTCGCTGGCGCTCGATCAACCGGGCAAGGTGGCGAATAAAATCAGCACCCAATTCCGGCATGCGCTGAATCTGCGAGCCGTAGAACGGGGCACCGTTGGTATTTACCAAACGCAAGAGCTTGTCCCGATCCGAGCCGGACATGACCAACATCAGATTGATCGTTCCTGGGTGATTGAGTTGATCGCGTGCTGATTTCAGAGCCGCCATCGCGGCTTCCCCCGCCTCACTGGTCAGCGCGTGCTGGGCTTCATCAATAATCAGGGCGACCGGCGCCTTGGCCGCTTCGTGCAGCGCGCGCAGCGCATCGGGTAGCGTCGCGCCATCCAGCTTGCCAATTTTGCTGGTGTCAATTTTGAGGCCAGCGACATTCACACTCTCCAGACCGCTCGCTTTGGCTGCTTTGGCGACCACCCCCAGATGGGGCTGCAAGGCCCGGCCAATCGCCTCGGCCACCAGGCTACCGGGGTCACGGCGTTGGTCAGACCATAGATCGACATAGACCACGACGATCCGCTGCGCCTCCAGTGCGGGCTTCAGATCCTGCTGCAAAAAAGTGGATTTACCCGTCCGACGAGGGGCTGCGAGGAAAAGGCCATTCGGGGCATCACTGAATACCGTCTTGCCATTCAGGGCCGCCACCAGTTCCTCGGCAAGCGTAGTACGCGGGTAGTGGATCATCGGATTATCCTCAATTATTCAACTTCAGATAATTTATAGATTCAAGAATAAAAAGCAATAAAAACCGATGGCACACGAAGCCAGAAAATGGTGTTACATCTATTTTTGCATTCTCCGGCCTGTGACAGTCAACGGATAAATGCTGATGCAATAATTGATTGCCGACTGCATAACCAGCCGGTTCCGCAGGCAAGCAGTCACTGGCCCGTACCCGCGTTCTGTTCAAAGCGTACCCGCACTTTTGCTACACCCACTGTTCAGAATCGAACACGACCATCCATACCCGTTTCTGTACCCGCTTTATTATCGGCAGGCAAAGAACCACTGCGGAACGATGCAGACTAAAAAGCCCGCATCTACGCGGGCTTTGCGGAACATTCCGGCGCTTACCGGAAATACTGTTTTACTAGCTGCGATAGTCCGCGTTGATTTTGACGTAATCGTAGGAGAAATCGCAGGTGTAAATGCTTGCTTTGGTGGCTCCGCGGCCGAGATCGACGCGCACGGTGATTTCCGCTTGCGCCATCACCCGTGCGCCATCCTCTTCCTGGTAGGCTGCGGCCCGGCCACCTTTTTCGGCCACCAGCACATCGTCGAGCCAGACACGGACGCCATCCACATCGAGATCGGTAATGCCGGCGTAACCGACAGCGGCCAAAATCCGCCCGAGGTTGGGATCAGAGGCAAAAAATGCGGTCTTGACCAGCGGCGAATGGCCGATGGCGTAACCCACCTGGCGGCATTCAGCGATCGTTTGTCCGCCTTCGACGACGACGGTGATGAACTTGGTGGCCCCCTCTCCATCGCGCACAATGGCTTGGGCCAGTTCGATGGAAACAGCAATAATTGCCGCTTTGACTTCGGCCCAGCCGGCATCGGCGGCATCGCTGAAATTGACGCCGGACTGGCCGCTGGCAATCATCACATATGAATCATTGGTCGACGTATCACCGTCAACGGTAATGCAATTGAACGAGGCATCGGCCGCCTCCTTGACCAGTTGATCGAGCAGTGACT
>JAUYQT010000133.1 GCA_030697085.1 Azonexus sp.
TCATGGATGCCGTGCGCTGGGTGCTGGGTGAGTCGAAGGCGTCGGAGTTGCGTGGCGAGTCGATGATGGACGTCATCTTCAACGGGACGACCAGCCGCAAGCCGGTGTCACGCGCTTCTGTCGAGCTGATTTTCGACAACCTGCTTGGCCGGGCGCTCGGCCAGTGGACGCAGTTTGCGGAATTGTCGGTCAAGCGCACGCTGACCCGGCAGGGGCAGTCCGATTATTTCATCAATAACCTGAAGGTCCGGCGCACGGATATTACTGATCTCTTCCTTGGCACCGGCCTCGGGCCGCGTGCTTACGCCATCATCGGGCAGGGCATGATTTCGCGGATCATTGAGGCCAAGCCGGATGACTTGCGCGTCTTTCTCGAAGAGGCGGCCGGCGTCACCCGCTACAAGGAGCGGCGCAAGGAAACCCACGGTCGACTGGAAGATACGCGCGAAAATCTGACCCGCGTTGAAGATATTCGTCTCGAACTGGGTAGCCAGATTGAACGCTTGGGCGCGCAGGCCGAGGTCGCTCGCCGCTACCATGCGCTGAATGAGCAACTGGTGCAGCGTCAGCAAGTTTTGTGGTTACTTCGGAGGCGCGAAGCCGAGGCCGAGCGTCAGCGGGTGGGGCTGGAAGTTGAACGGGCGGCCACTGAACTGGAAGCGCAGAGCGCCGCCCTGCGTGAAACCGAGGCGCGAGCCGAGGCAATGCGCGAAGCCCATTTCGCTGCCGGTGATGCGTTGCATCAGGCGCAGAGCGAGATGTACGCGGCTAATGCCGAAGTTGCCAAGCTGGAGGCGGAAATCCGCCATCGTCGCGAATCGCGCAATCAGCTGGAAGCACGTCTGGTGCAGTTGGAAGGTGAGTTGGCGCAATGGAGTCAGACGGCAGAGAGTCTTGCGGTCGACCGGCAAAAATGGGAAGAATTGCAGGAGATCACCCGGCTGCGCGTTGAGGAAGCCGAGGCGCGTTTGCACGAGCAGATGAATCTGGCGCCGCAGGTTGAGGAAAGCCACGCTCAGGCGCAGGAAGAATTGCAGCGTCTGAAGGCGCGGACGAGCAATGGTGAGCAGCGTCTCGAAGTTGAACAGACCAACAAGGCGCATGCCCAGCGCGCCTTACAGGCGATTGCCCAGCGCCGCGAGCGGTTGCGCGAGGAAACCGGCGGTCAAAACGTGCCGGATGCGCTGGATCTGGCCGAAAAGGAAGAAGAGCTTTCTTTGCTGCGTGAAGAGCTGGCCGGCGATCAGGATCATTTGCAGCAGTTGCAGCAGGAATTGCCGCAATTGGAAGCAACCTGCAAGCAGGCGCAGGGCGATATTCAGCGCATTGAACGCGAGCTGGCGGCTGGTCAGGCACGGCGGGCGGCGCTGGAGCAAATGCAGGCGCGGACACGGGAAAGCGGCAAGTTGCCGGAATGGCTGCGGCGTCACGGGCTGGAGAATGCGGCGCCGCTTTGGCAGCAGATTCATGTCGAGGCGGGCTGGGAATCTGCCGTTGAAGCCGTTTTGCGTGAGCGCCTGACAGCTATAGCCTGCGATGACCCGGCCAAACTCGATGAATGGTTGCATGACCGGCCCGATGCCCGTTTGAGCGTGATGTTGGTGGCCGAGGAGGGTATTGGCGAAAGTGCTGGCCGTTTGACCCAGCGCGTGCGCAGTGATAATCCAACAATTTCTGCCGTGCTGGCGGACTGGCTGGGTTCGGTATTAATTGCCGATTCTTTCGATGAAGCCCTGGCCCGGCGCGCCGATTTGCCGTCAGGCGCTGTGCTGGTGACGGCGGGGGGCGATTTGCTGAGCCGCAGCAGCGTTACTTTCTTTGCGCCGGATAAAGGCGAGCACGGGCTACTTGAGCGCCAGCGGGAAATCGAAATCTTGGGCGAGGGTATTGCCGCCTACGAGGAGCAAGCGGAGACAGTGCGCGAGCAGTTGCAGATGCTCGACGAACAGTTTGCCGACAAACGGGATGAAATTGGCGAAACCCGCCAGTACGTCACTGATCGGCAGCAGCGCGTGCATGCCGTGCAGCTTGAGGTTTTGAAGCTGGCTCAGACGATCGAACGCTACCGCGAGCAACGCGAGCGTTTGCAGGAGCAGTTGGCCGAACTGGCCGAAGAGGAAGAATCCGAGCGTGAACGCGATATGGCGGCGGACGAGAAGATTGCCGAAGTGCGCGAAGGTCTGGGCCGTATTCGCGTCCTGGTCGCCGGCGCGCAATCGCGGCTTGACGAAGCTGAGCGCGCCGTGCGGGCTGAACGCGAGCGCAATGCCGATTTCGACCGTGCCTTGCGTGAGGCGCAATTTTCTTTGCGTGAATCCGAAGGCAGGTTGCAGACGATTTTTGGTCAGCAGGCCACCGCCCAGCGCGAGCTGAATCGTATCGAAAAAGATCGGGCACAGTGTGCCGAGCAGGTCGAAGCGGCGCCGGCTGATGTCATGGAAGAGAATTTGCAGTTGGCGCTGGAAGCCCGGCAAGAAAAGGAAATGGCGCTGGCTGATTGCCGCAATACGCTGGAGTCGGCAACCCATGCCTTGCGCGGCCTGGAAGAGCAGCGCATGAAAATCGAGCAAGGCCTGGCGCCGTTGCGCGTGCGGATTGGCGATTTGAAATTGAAGGAACAGGCGGCGACGCTGAATACCGAACAGTTCGCGCAACTATTGACCGAAGCCCGGGCTGATGAGGCGGCGCTGGAACAGGTGCTTGCCGAGTTGGCAAGTACCGCCCGGCCAGCCAGTTTGCAGGGCGAAATCACCCGCCTCGGCAATGCCATTGCCGAGCTCGGCGCGGTGAATCTGGCGGCGCTTGAAGAGTTGGAAACGGCGAGCGAACGTAAAGGCTACCTCGATATGCAGGCGGCTGATTTGACGGAAGCAATGGAAACGCTGGAAAACGCCATCCGCCGCATTGACCGTGAAACGCGTGATCTGCTGAAATCAACCTTTGATACGGTCAACGGCCATTTTGGCCAGCTTTTTCCCGAACTGTTCGGCGGTGGTCGCGCCGAGCTGGTGATGACCGGCGAGGAGATTCTCGATGCCGGCGTCCAGGTGATTGCCCAGCCGCCAGGTAAAAAGAATTCGACCATCCATTTGCTCTCTGGCGGCGAGAAGGCGCTGACGGCAATTGCG
>JAUYQT010000134.1 GCA_030697085.1 Azonexus sp.
CGCTCTCGGCACTGGCTTTGTTCCTGTTCACCGCCGTCGCCGGGCGCTTGTGGTGTGGCTACACCTGTCCGCAGACGGTTTATACGGAAATATTCCTGTGGATTGAAAAAATGGTCGAGGGCGAGCGCCCGAAGCGAATCAAGCTGGATGCGGCGCCCTGGTCACCGCACAAGTTATTGATCAAGAGCGTCAAGCACGGGCTGTGGTTGGCGCTGGCGTTATGGACCGGACTCACTTTCGTCGGCTATTTCACGCCGATTCGCGATTTGCTACAGGAAATCACCCACTTCTCCATGGGTCCGTGGGAGGCTTTCTGGGTTGTTTTCTACAGCGCTGCCACCTACGGTAATGCGGGCTTTTTGCGCGAGCATATGTGCAAGTACATCTGCCCGTACGCGCAATTCCAGTTTGTGATGTTTGACCGCGATACGCTAAATATCACCTATGACCAGGCGCGTGGCGAATCGCGCGGAGCGCGGCAGAAGGGCGTCGATCCGCGGGCCGAAGGGCTGGGTGATTGTATCGACTGCAGCATCTGCGTTCAGGTCTGTCCGACCGGGATCGACATTCGCGATGGTTTGCAGCTCGAATGCATTGGTTGCGCCGCCTGCATCGATGCTTGCGATCAGGTGATGGACAAGATGAATTATCCGCGCGGCTTGATCCGTTATTCGACGGAAAATGCCGTAACAATGAAAGCGTCACGGGCCGAGATCATTCGTCGGGCTTTTCGCCCACGCGTGCTGCTTTATCTGGCGATTTTTCTCTCGGTATCGGTCGCGACCGCCTGGTCGCTGGCCACCAAGGTGCCGCTCAAAGTGTCGGTGATTCGCGATCGAAACGCGCTCTCCCGCGAAGCGGCGGATGGCAGTATTGAAAATATCTTTACCCTGCAATTGACCAACGCCAGCGAGCAGGCCCGGACCTATGCCGTTCGCGTTGATGGTCTGCCGGGTTTGCGTCTGGCCGAGCAGCAGCAGATTACCGTGCCACCGGCGGCAATTGGTGATGCGACACTGGTACTGCAACTGGATGTCGAGAGCGCCAAGGCTGGGGCTCATCCGATAAAAATCACGGTCGAGGATGTCGCTGATCCGAAGATCAGCGCCACGGAAACGGCTAGTTTCTGGATGCCATGAGTCGAAATTTCTGGCGCAGGGCAACGCGCCGGATTAGATTT
>JAUYQT010000140.1 GCA_030697085.1 Azonexus sp.
TCATAGAAAAAGCCTCGCTCATCGCCAAATACTTTCGGTTCAAGGATGAGGAGATCGGGAATTTTTGTCAGGATGATTTGCATCAGAACACGCGCTCCTTCAGGACGCCGATCAAATATTGACCATAAGGATTTTTGAGCATGGGCTGGGCGAGTTGTTCGAGCTTGGCGGCATCGATGTAGCCCTGGCGGTAGGCAATTTCTTCCGGACAGGCGATTTTCAGGCCTTGGCGCTTTTCGATGGTCGCGATGAACTGGCTGGCGTCAAGCAGGCTTTCGTGGGTGCCGGTGTCAAGCCAGGCATGGCCGCGGCCCATGACCTTGACGTTAAGTGCGTCTTTTTCCAGATAGACGCGATTGACGTCGGTGATTTCGAGCTCGCCTCGGGCGGAGGGTTTGAGGTCGCGGGCGATGTCGATGACCTGGTTGTCGTAAAAATAGAGCCCGGTGACGGCGTAGTTGGACTTGGGTTGAACGGGCTTTTCTTCCAGACTGATCGCCCGACCTGCCGCATCAAACTCGACGACGCCATAGCGTTCCGGGTCGTGCACGTGGTAAGCGAAGACCGTGGCGCCGCTGGTTTGGGCCCCAGCCACTTTGAGGTCATCGGCAAATTCATGGCCGTAAAAGATGTTGTCGCCGAGGACCAGGGCGCTGTTGCTGTGACCGAGAAACCCGCGGCCGATGATGAAGGCTTGGGCCAGGCCATCCGGGCTGGGTTGCACGGCGTATTCCAGATTAAGACCCCATTGGCTGCCATCGCCAAGCAGTTGTTGGAAACGCGGCGTGTCCTGCGGCGTGGAGATGATCAGGATATCTTTGATGCCGGCCAGCATGAGGGTGCTGAGCGGGTAGTAGATCATCGGTTTGTCGTGAATAGGAAGCAGTTGCTTGGAAACGGCGAGCGTCACCGGGTAGAGGCGGGTGCCGGAGCCGCCGGCGAGGATGATGCCTTTTCGGGTAGTCATGCGTTTGCTCCGTAATTTTTGTCGATCCATTGTCGGTAGGCACCACTGGTTACGTTTTCTACCCAGGGCTGGTTATCGAGATACCACTGAACGGTTTTCCGGATACCGGTTTCGAAGGTTTCGGCCGGCTTCCAGCCGAGTTCGCGTTCGATTTTGCTAGCGTCGATGGCGTAGCGACGGTCGTGACCAAGGCGGTCAGTGACGTAGGTGATTTGTGCTTTATAGGGCTGTCCATCCGGACGCGGGTTGAGTTCGTCGAGAATGGCACAAAGAGTGTGCACGACATCAAGGTTGGGCTTTTCATTCCAGCCACCCACGTTGTACGTCTCCCCTACCCGGCCCACTTCGAGGACGCGACGAATCGCCGAGCAGTGATCCTTGACGTAGAGCCAGTCGCGGATTTGCTGACCATCGCCGTAGATCGGCAGCGACTTGCCCGCCAGCGCGTTGCTGATGACCAAGGGAATGAGCTTTTCCGGGAAGTGATAGGGACCGTAGTTATTGGAGCAGTTCGTGGTCAGTACCGGCAGGCCGTAAGTGTGATGGTAGGCGCGTACCAGATGATCGCTCGCTGCCTTGCTGGCTGAATAGGGACTGTTGGGTTCGTAGCGATGGGTTTCCGTAAAGGCCGGATCGTCTTTTCCCAGCGAACCATAGACCTCGTCGGTCGACACGTGGAGGAAACGAAAACTGTCTTTGGCTGCGCCGTCCAGCTTGCTCCAGTAGGCGCGCAAGGCTTCGAGCAGGTGGAAGGTACCGACGATGTTGGTCTGAATGAAATCTTCGGGGCCATGAATGCTGCGGTCAACGTGCGATTCGGCCGCAAAATTGACGATGGCACGAGGCTGGTATTCTGCCAGCAGCTTGGCGACGAGGTCGAAGTCGCCAATACTGCCTTTGACAAAGATATGGCGCGGGTCGCCTTGCAGGGATGCCAGGTTTTCAAGGTTGCCGGCATAGGTCAGCGCATCCAGGTTGATGACCGCTTCGTCCGACTGCGCCAGCCAATCAAGAACAAAGTTGCTACCGATAAAACCAGCTGCGCCTGTGACGATAATCATCGATCAATACCCCATTTAATATGCCAATATTCTAACCTGTCACCACCGCTAACCGAATCCCTGACTTTGGCCATAGATGACCTTCGCCCACCATCGATTCCGAACGGACAGCGCTATGCCCTACTCTTCGCGTACACGCAAAAAACTGGCAAATCGGGGCAAACCGCTGTTGGTAAAATCACGATAACGATAAGTGACCGTTGCGCCGATCACCGGTGGATTCCGCCGCTGCATATCGCTGAACCCCGTCCCGAGCAGAAACTGGCGCCCTTCCGGTGTCCGTAGCCGCAACGCCCCGAGCACCCCGGCATGTTTACCCTTGCCCGGCTGATGGCCAATGACGACAGCCTCGGTATCCTGCCACGGCTTGATCTTGAGCAGCACATCGCTGCGGCCGGTTTCGTACGGAGCGTCGGCCAGATGCAGCATCAGACCCTCGCCGCCAGCATGCACGACTTTCTTGAGCTGTTTTTCCAGACTGCTGCGGTCGACCACGGGAATCTGCTCGATTTCACCCAACCAAGGCACATTGGCTTGACGAACCAGTTGCCGAATCTGTTCGGCACGGTCACGGAACGAGCCCAGCGCACCGGGTAGTTCAAAGATCATGTAGCGCACCTCGCGCCAATCGTTTTCGTCCGGAATCTCCCGCCGAACGATGCCGGAAAGACGGTCGAAACTGCCTCGTCCCAGCCACAATTCGCCATCGAGTGCTTGTCTCGGCAAGCCGGCGGTGAACCACTGCGGCGCAGTGATTTCCTTACCACTGCGAAAGCGCAAGCTGTTTCCATCCCATATGGCCCGCACACCGTCGAGCTTTTCGCTGACCAGATAGCGCGAGACATCGACCTGTTGCCGATAGACACCGGCCAGCAGGATTGCCGGCGCTTCCGCCCACGCTGTAAAAGTCGGCAGTGAAAATACCAGACCAAGCAGCAGGGCGCGCAAGCGACGAGAAATCAAGTTTCGCCAGCCCAGTTCCGGCGCGCCTGGCGGGCAATGCCGAAGACTTCCTCCAGACGCTCACCATCGCTGTTGGCCAGCGCCAGACGGAGGTCGTCGAGTTGTTCGCGATAGATATCCAGCTCCTTAAGCAGAGCGCCACGGTTGGCAAGGCAGATATCACGCCACATTTCGGGGTGACTGGCGGCAATCCGGGTGAAATCGCGGAAACCGGAGGCAGCGAAGGTAAAAAAGAGATCGGCATCTTCACGCACGGCAAGGTCATGTACCAGCGCGTAGGAAAGCAGATGCGGCAGATGACTGACGGCCGCGAAAACCCGGTCGTGCGCTTCCGGCGTCAGTTCGTAGATATCGGCACCGCACAGCGACCAGGCGCGCTTGATATGGTCGAGCGCATCGTCACTGTTTTCCGGGAGCGGTGTGACGACCACTTTTTTGCCTTGATAGAGATCTCCACGCGCCGCTAATGGGCCGCTATTTTCTGCACCGGCAATCGGGTGGGCAGGGACAAACTGGTTGATCCGCTGGCCAAAAGCCGCCCGTGCTGCGGCAACAACATCACCCTTGGTCGAGCCGCCGTCGGTGACGATGGTTTGAGGACCAAGATAGGGTTCGATGCGGGCGAAAATTTCCGGCATCTGGGCAACCGGCGTCGCCACCAACACGATGTCGGCCTCTTCGATTTCATGTGTCGGGTTGATCCCGGCGCGGTCAATTACGCCGAGCTGCTGGGCAACA
>JAUYQT010000159.1 GCA_030697085.1 Azonexus sp.
CGATTGCACCGCTGTTGTGGCGTTTGGATCACTATGGTATCGACCTTGGCAAGGCTGCAGCGCCGTTGATGAAATATGCCGAACGTATTTTTAGCCGTCAGGGCTTTATTGATGCGCTGACGCCTTCTGAAAAGGCAATGCGTAAATAAATTATGGGGCTTCCTTCGACCAAGCCTTATTTGCTGCGTGCCCTTTGGGAGTGGTGCTGCGATAACGGGTTTACGCCCTATATTGCTGTTCAGGTGGATTTGCGCACCAAAGTGCCGCGTGAGTTTATCAACGATGGTCAGATCGTCCTCAATGTTGGACCGGATGCGACGGGACAGTTTCATATCGGTAATGAACTGATTGAATTTCAGGCGCGTTTTGGGGGTGTTTCTCGCAAAATTTCGGTGCCTATCGAGCAGGTAACCGCTATTTACTCGCGGGAAAATGGGGCGGGTATGGCCTTTGAGATTGAGGCGCCTTCTGAGGCCGAGATTGTCGAACCAGTTGATGAAGATTCACCCCCGATTCCACCTCGTCCAGAAGGCGGGCGTCCGAAGCTGCAGCGCATCAAATAGGGACGACTGCTGCGGTCAACGCACTAAAAAAGGGCAAATTCATTTTTGGTTTGCCCTTTTTCTATTGAAATCCATGGTTTTTCAAGGTGGCATAGCTGTTGCTGTAGCCAGTACGGAAGGAAAACCATGAAAACTGAAGTGAAGTCCACCTGTTGTTATTGCGGCGTTGGTTGCGGCGTGCTTATCGAAACTGAGGGCGGCGTAATGACCGGGGTTCGGGGTGATCCTGATCATCCGGCAAATCGCGGGCGTCTGTGCACCAAAGGTGCAACTTTGCATTTGACGGCAGATACGACCTGCCGTCTGAAATTTCCCGAACGGCGTACGCTGCGTGGCCATATGGGGGAACAGATTTCCTGGGATTCGGCGCTTGACGAGGCAGCGGCACGTTTTGGCGAAATCATTCAAGCGCATGGGCCCGATTCTGTCGCTTTCTATATTTCCGGCCAGTTGATGACTGAAGACTATTACGTCTTCAACAAGCTGGCAAAGGGGCTGATCGGCACCAATAATGTCGACACCAACTCGCGTCTTTGCATGTCGTCGGCTGTGGCAGGATACAAGCAGACTTTGGGCGCCGATGCGCCACCCTGCAGCTATGAAGATATTTT
>JAUYQT010000165.1 GCA_030697085.1 Azonexus sp.
GTCCATGGAAACCGGGCCAATTTGCCAGTCGACCGCAAGACGCTGGCCCAGGCGCAGTTTTTCCAGTGCCAGATATTGTTTGCAGAGATCAATCTCCTCCGCCAGCGTCACCAGCGCGGCGGGATCGCGCATGGCGGCGCGGAAGAGGTCGGACAAGGATTCCAGCGCCTCCTCGGCCTGCTGCGGCCGGGCACGAATCAATGAAAGCACGGCATTCAGAGAGTTGAACAAAAAATGTGGCCGGATACGTGCATTCAGCGCCGCCAACCGCGCTTCACTCTGCGCCGGCGAAAAGCTGCGGGCACGCAGCTCAAAGTAGCCGAGCATGATCGCCGCCGCCGCCATCGCCAGCAGCACCGCCCGCCAGATACTGCCGGTCTCGCTCAGGGCGAGCGATTGCCAGTAGACATAAAGACCGAAGGCCAGCCCACCGGCCAGCAACAAAACCAGCGCCTGCCCGCTGCGTAGCGGCAAGCGCCAGAGCGCGTCGCGCAGCAAGGCCTGCACGCCCAAACAGAGCAGCAACCAGGGCTCGACTACCGCCGCCAATTCGACGTAACGCCCCAGCCAGCCGGCCAGATCGGGCGACTGCACCAGCGCCGCGAGCAGCGCCAGGGCGTTGATGCCAAGCAGCATACGCAGCATGACGCCGAAATTACGCCAGTCGGGCAGCGGATGGGTCGCAGGAAAGTGCCGTATACTTGTCATTCTTTGCGCGTTTTTCGTTTGATTTTTCGCTTCAGCAAGACCCATCAATACTTTTGAAAGCCATCATTGCCGAACAAGCGGGAATGACCAGTCAAAACAGTTCTTCTGAAACATTCAACTGCCCATTCTAGACCAAAGACATGACCACCAACGCCACGCAATACACTTGGGCCGGACGCTTCTCCGAGCCGGTTTCCGATCTCGTCAAACGCTACACGGCCTCGGTCGATTTTGACCAGCGCATGTGGCGTCAGGACATCCGCGGTTCGCTCGCCCACGCCAAAATGCTGGCCAAACAAAGCATCATCAGCGCCAGCGACCTCGCCGACATCGTCAGCGGCATGGCCACCGTCGCCCGTGAAATCGAATCCGGCCAGTTCGAATGGTCGCTCGACCTCGAAGACGTGCATTTGAACATCGAAAAGCGGTTGACCGCGCTGGTCGGCGACGCTGGCAAACGCCTGCACACCGGCCGCTCGCGCAACGATCAGGTGGCCACCGATATCCGCCTTTATCTGCGCGACGCCATCGACGACATTCTCGAACTGATCAAGGCCTTCCGTTCAGCCCTGGTCGACCTCGCAGAAAAAGAAGCGGCGACGCCGATGCCCGGTTTCACGCACATGCAGGTCGCCCAGCCGGTCACCTTCGGCCACCACATGCTGGCCTATTTCGAAATGTTCGGCCGCGACGCCGAGCGCTTCACCGACTGCCGCAAACGGACCAACCGCCTGCCGCTCGGCGCCGCCGCGCTGGCCGGCACGACCTACCCGATCGACCGCGAATTCGTCGCGGCCGAACTCGGCTTCGACGGCGTTTGCGAAAACTCGCTGGATGCCGTCTCGGATCGCGACTTCGCCATCGAATTCACCGCCGCCTGCTCGGTGCTGATGATGCACATCAGCCGCCTGTCGGAAGAACTGGTGCTGTGGATGAGCCCGCGCGTCGGCTTCATCCAGATCGCCGACCGTTTCTGCACCGGCTCCTCGATCATGCCGCAGAAGAAGAACCCGGACGTGCCGGAACTGGCCCGGGGCAAGACCGGCCGCGTTTACGGCCAGCTGATGTCGCTGCTCACCCTGATGAAGTCGCAACCGCTGGCCTACAACAAGGACAATCAGGAAGACAAGGAACCCCTGTTCGACGCCGTCGACACCGTCACCGACACCCTGCGCATCTTCGCCGACATGGCCGGCGGCATCACCGTCAAGCCGGAAGCAATGAAAGCCGCGCTGACTCAGGGCTTTGCCACGGCGACCGACCTCGCCGACTACCTGACCAAGAAGGGCCTGCCCTTCCGCGATGCGCACGAAGCCGTCGGCCATGCCGTCAAGGCGGCCGAAGCCAAAGGCGTCGATCTGCCGCAACTCTCGCTGGATGAACTGAAAGCCTTCTGCCCGCAAGTGGAAAATGACGTTTTTTCCGTGTTGACCGTGGAAGGCTCGCTGGCCTCGCGCAATCACATCGGCGGCACCGCTCCCGATCAAGTGCGCGCCGCCATCATTCGGGCCCGCAGCCGGCTCTAAGGCGGCGCCAGGGCAGCTCATGGCAATGCTCAAAAAGCTCGGCAAGTACGAGCTTTTAAAGAAGCTCGGCGAAGGCGCGTCCAGTACCGTTTATCTCGGTCGCGACCCCTTCGCCCAGCGCGAGGTGGCGATCAAGGTCGCCACCCCGGAAGTCCTCAGCGACCCGAAACAGGGCAAGCTGTACACCAACCTCTTCCTCAACGAAGCCTCGCTGGTCGGCAAGCTCCGGCACCCGCACATCGTCCAGATTTACGACGCGGTGGTGGCCGAAAAGCTCTGCTACATCGTTATGGAATACATCGCCGGCGGCACGCTGGAAGCGCACACCCACCCCGGCAAGCTGCTTGCGGTCGACCGCGTAATCGAGCTGATTTTCAAATGCACCCGGGCGCTCGCTTTCGCCCACCGCATCGGCATTACCCACCGCGACATCAAACCGGCCAACCTGTTGCTGACTGAAGATGCAGAAATCAAGATTTCCGACTTCGGCGCCGCTATAAACAGCCAGAACGACCGTACCCAGGTTTCCGCCATCGGCTCACCGGCCTACATGTCGCCCGAACAGGTGCTGGAGCTGACGCTGGACCACCGCACCGACATCCATTCGCTCGGTGTTGTAATGTTCCAGTTGCTGACCGGCCGCCTGCCTTTCGAGGCCAGCAACCAGTTCAACATGGTCTATCAGATCATGCACGATGAACGGCCGAAACCCTCCAGCCTGCGTCCGGAACTACCGGCTGTGCTCGACACCATCGTCGGCAAGGCGATGACCAAGGACCGCGACGCCCGCTATCAAACCTGGGAAGATTTCGCCCACGACCTCGTCCAGGCCGTGCGCAACCGACAACTGCTGATTCCCCGCGCCGAGTTTGCCGAAACCGAAAAATTCGACACCCTGCGCGCCCTGCCCTTTTTCAGCGACTTCAACGATGTCGAAATCTGGGCGGTACTGCGCTTTTCCCGCTGGCAGCGTGTTGCGCCGGGTACGACAATCATGCGCGAAGGCGAAGCCGGCGATTTTTTCTGCTTCCTGACCGCTGGCGAACTGAAAGTTGGCAAAGGCAAAAAAACCTTGAGCGTGCTGCGCAAAGGCGACTGTTTTGGTGAAATGGCCGTGATCAGCCGCCAGGCTCAAGTGCGCAGCGCCGACATCACGGCACTTACCATCGCCGACATCGTCACCGTGCGCGGCGAAGCCCTGCAGCGCGCCAGCGAGAGTTGCCGCATGCATTTCTACCAGGGCTTCCTCGGCGTTCTCGCCGCTCGCCTGGCACTTGCCAACCAGCGCCTGGCAGAATCTTGAGTGCTGGGCTGGGCTGGGCTGGGCTGGGCTGGCAGGTTGTACCCGTCAGACATCCCGGAACCGCTCGATCTTTCACCGGCGCGCCTTGAACTTCTGTCGCGCCGAAACATCTCACTAAATAACCCCGTCGAGAAAAACCAAGGCGATCACCGACCAACCCGATTATTCGGCCACAGCGCTTGCACGCGCAGGAAATTTGCAACCCTGGACCTGACTCCGCGCCCAAGTATCTGATAAGGCGGCTAAAAAATTGGGTACAATCCGCGCGCCCGACGGCCACCGTGACCACCCACGTGATGATGCGGGGCAATCAACAAACCACACCCAACCTCAAAGAGCATGGAAATCAACGCTAATCTTGCGAACACAATTTATCGCCACAGCCTGAACACCCCTGACGCACCCGCTGTGGTTTGCCGTGGGCAAACCTTGACCTACCGCGAGTTCGCCGGCAAGGCCGCACAAATTGCGGCCGCTCTACGCCACAGCGAAGGCTGGCAAGGCCCGGCCGGCAACCCACCCCGTGTCGGCATTCTGGCCTCGCGCGGGATTGATGCCTGCGTTGCCCTGATGGCTGCCTGCTGGGCCGGTGCGACCTATGTCCCGATTGGCCTGAAGCTGCCGGAAGAGCGCATCCTGACACTGCTTTCGCTGTGCAATCTGTCGGCGATCATTGCCGATGACGAGGGCGCAAAACTACTCAGCGAACGGGTACTCGCGGCCTGCCCGCCGATCGTGATCCACACCGGCAAAGCCCCGACTGCACCGGCGAACGCTGCGGTCAAACTGATCGCCCTCGACGACCTGTCCACCCCGTTGGCCACTGAACCAGCTACTGAATCGCCCACGCCACCGGCCCTGATGGCGGCCAGCGACATCGCCTACATCATCTTCACCTCAGGCACGACCGGCGTTCCCAAAGGCGTCATGATTTCGGCCGGCGCCGCCCGGCATTACGTGGCGATGATCACGGAAAAACTCGGCCTGCAGGCCAGCGATCGGGCACTGGAAACCTGCGAACTGAGCTTCGACTTTTCCGTGCACAACATGTTTTCAACCTGGGAAGCCGGCGCCTCGCTGCACATTCTGCCGGCCACCATGGTGATGAACGCGGTCAAATTTGCCCAAAATTCCGGGTTGACCGTATGGAATTCCGTGCCCTCGCTGGCTGGCATGCTGCGCCAGATCAAGGCGCTCAAACCGGACAGCCTGAGCAGCCTGCGCCTCACCGTCTTCGGTGGCGAGCAGTTGCCCGAAGGGGCGGTCACGACCTGGCAGAGCGCCGCCCCCAACAGCACCATTTTCAATCTGTACGGCCCGACCGAGGCGACCGTCTTCTGTCTCGCCCAGGCCACGCCGCTGAACATCACGCCGGGGCGCGGCGTCGTCGCCATCGGAGCGCCGCTCCCCGGCAACGAGGCCGCCATTTTTGACGCGCACGGCCAAGCAGTGGCCGATGGCACACCGGGCGAACTGGCCATTGCCGGCGTGCAACTGGCCGATGGTTATCTCGGCACGCCGGAACTGAGCGCCGCACGCTTTCCTGTGCGCGAGGGCAAACGCTGGTATTTGACCGGCGACCTGGCGATCAGGGATGCGGCGGGCACTTTCCACTGCCTCGGCCGGATCGACAATCAGGTCAAGGTCATGGGCTATCGCGTCGAACTGGAAGAAGTGGATGCCCATCTCCGCCTCACCAGCGGCGCTGATGTCGTCGGCTCCATCGCCTGGCCTCTGGTCGACGGCATGGCGCACGGCATCGTCAGCTTTATCGGCGCGCCGACGATCAATGGCGCGGGCGTCATCGCCGATCTCAAAAGAAGAATTCCGCCCTACATGGTGCCGAGCCGGGTCATTGCACTGGAAAAAATGCCGCTCAACCAAAGCGGCAAGGTCGACCGTAACGCGCTGCGCCTGTGGCTCGACCGGGACGCGGCGTGAGCGCCACGGCTACGCTGCCGCAAGGCGGGCGCAAGCCATCCGGCAATACCTCGCTGCGCAGTTTTCTGGCCATCGACGAACGTGAGCGGATTGTCACTTTCGCCCAAACACGCCTCGGCCAACTGCTGATTTACGCCATCGCGCTAGCCGTGGTCAGCCGCTACCTGGACAACTGGGCGGCCGGGCTGGCGGTTAGCGCCGCGATGGCTGCCGCGGCCCTGCCGCAGTTTCGCAATACCATCCTGTTCACCGCCACCTGGACCCTCACCTTGGTCGAAACCGGCTTGGGCGATAACGATTTCGCCGAGCGCATCGGTATTGTTTTAACGCAGGAAAATATCACCGGATTCTCAGCCGCCTGGCTGGCGACGGGATTTTTACTACTCATCCTGATCGGGACAAGTGGGGTTTTGTCCATGGTCCGCCGCAACCCGCAATCCCTGCTCGCCCGCCGCCCCATGCTGACCTTACTGGCACTGGAAGCCGTTCTTTGCGGCCTGACGACGCTCGACATCCTGCACGGCCTGCCGCGCCTGATGCTCTGGTCGCTGCTGGTCACGCTCACTCCGTTTATCTGGTTTCTGCCCTACGCTATCGTCGACCAGCGCTCAAAGGCACCCAGCCCGCCGCTCCTGCAACTGGCCGTGCTACGGCCTTTCTGGAGCCCGACTTATCTCCCCTTTGGCAAAGGCGCCGCCTTCCTGCGCAAGAGCTTGCCGAAGACGCCGGACGAACTCGCCGTCACCCAACTCAAAGCGATCAAGCTGCTGCTCTGGTCCACCGTTCTGCTTGCCCTGAAGACAGGACTGACCTGGGCCTTCGGCGAACAACTGAACATCCCGAGCGTGGCGCAAACGCTGGATGCCTTTCTGCAAAACCAGCCCTACCCGCTTGGCCTCAGCTGGTCCGCCCTGATCCTGTCCACCGCAAAGTTCGCGCTGCAAATTGCCATCTGGGCCCATCTTTTCATCGGCATTGCCCGGCTGGCCGGCTACCGCCTGCCGCGCGGCTCCTGGCGCCCGCTCGAATCCCGCAACCTGATGGATTATTTCAACCGCTTCCACTATTACTTCAAGGAACTGCTGGTCGATTTTTTCTTCACCCCAACCTTCTTCAAAATGTTCCGCAGCCATCCCCGCCTGCGCATGTTCTTTGCCACCTTCATGGCGGCGGCCGTCGGCAACGCCCTGTGGCACTTTGTCCGCGATATCGACCTCGTCGCCCGCCTCGGACTGGGGGCAGCCCTTGAAACCTACGCCAGTTATGTTTTCTACTGCGTCATCCTGGCCAGCGGCGTCGGCCTGTCGCAGATCCGGCTCAACGCCGGCATCCGCCCCTCGCCAACGCTGCCCGGAAAACTCTATTCTTTCCTCTGCGTCTGGTCCTTCGTCGTCTGCATGCACCTGTTCAGCGACGGATCACGCACCCACACGCTGGGCGAGCGACTCTCGTTCCTGGCCAGCCTTTTTGGAGTTATCTGATGGATATTGCAGCCAAACAAAAACTACGCGAATTTCTGCTTGAGTCCCTGGAAAAACACGGTGACAAAAACCCGCTCTCGGATACCGAGTCGATTTTTGTCAGCGGCCGGCTCGACTCATTCGCGACGATGAATCTCGTCATGTTTCTGGAAGAAAGCTTCGGCATCGATTTTTCCGATTTTGAATTCGATGTCAGCCTGCTTGATTCGGTGGACGCCATCGAAGCTTTTGTGGATGGCCAGCGCTAACCCATCAAGCCCCCAGCATTCGGGTCTGCACCGGGCGGGAGAGCACCGTTAGACATCTCGGCATGAGGTAAATGACGCGCTTGAAATTTCCAAATAGACCGAAATCTGACCTGTTCTACGCGGCCACACGGACGCGGTCGTGTGGCCGCTTTCCGGGACCATTCTGAATTCATGATGCCGGCTAGATTTGGTCATTCCGACTAGCAAAAAGCACCCGGGCAGAATGGCTGCAAACCGATCAGAAAACCGACACTATGCTCGCTGCTCAATCTACTTTGGGTATTCGATTGCAG
>JAUYQT010000306.1 GCA_030697085.1 Azonexus sp.
TCAACCCGGTATATCAGGCGGTTCGCTTCATCAATGCGGCGAGACCAGAACCCCGCCAGATTTTCCTTCAACGGTTCAGGCTTGCCGATACCTTCAAACGGTTGGCGAAGGCATTCCTGAATCAGGCTGTTGATCCGCTTCAGCGTTTTACGATCCTGCCCCTGCCAATACTGATAATCCTCCCAGGCCGCCAGCGTCCAGGTAATACGCTTAGCCATCAACCAAACCCTGCTGCGTCAGCTTGCCCTGGCGATATTGCTCAATCGATCGAGCCAGATGCGCCGCATTGGCCGGCGACTTCAGCAAATACACCGTCTCCATCAGGCTGTTGAAGGTTTCAAGCGACATCACCACCGCATCCGGCGCATCCCGCCGGGCGATCACCGTGTAATCGGCATCGTCGATGACCTGATTAATGATTGTCTTGAGGCTGTTGCGAGCTTCGGAGAAATTGACGACGCGCATGATGTTTTACCTGTGCTGTTTATTGCACAAGTCTAGGGCGTGGTGTTAGGAATGGCAAGGGATTGTTTGAGTGCCTGGAGATTCGATATAAACAATCGTTATGTCGAGTCTGAGCCCGATTTCGCACGATTTCGCAAAAAACAGGGAAACCGTGTCCCCTGTTTCCCTATGATTATTTCCTATTCCGAAAAAAACGACTGAAGAATTTCTTGGCAAATTTTGCAAAAATTAGATACAAAAATGCAAAGGCAAAAATGCAAAGGGGTCTGACCCCTTTTATTTACACTTTTATTTACAGGCTCAATTTTATTTGGCTTCCAGCTAAACAATTGTCTTTGGTCGGGTAGTAAGATATCAATACCAAACTACAAGGAGTCAATCATGGCTAACTTATCCGTCAAGCTCGATGATGCAACCCGCCTGCGTTTGCAGGAAGCGGCTGCAACACAAGGGCAGACACCGCATGCGCTGATGGTCAAAGCGATTGAGTACGAACTCGACCGGGTTGAAGCTGAAAGCGCTTTTGTCAGTCAGGCATTACAGGCGCGAACCCGCGTAATCGAAGGGGGTGGCGTGCTCGATGGTGCGGTTTTTGCCGATTATCTCAAAGCTCGCGTGCGTGGGCAGACTCCCGAACGTCCAGATGCCAAACCACTCGAAGCCCATTTGAGCAATGCCGCATGACACGCTGGCTGCTCGCACCAGAAGCTGCGGACGACCTTGATCGACTAACCGAATTTCTACTCAGAACAGAACCGAATATTGCTGTTGAAACGGTCGATTTGATTCTGGATGCGCTCAGTGTGCTAGCCCGTCATCCTCGTATGGGACGGCCAGTACGCAGCGGTTTGCGTGAATTGGTAATTTCCCGTGGCCGTACCGGATACCTCCTGAAACTCGGCAAAGAAGGGCAACTGCCCCAGTGGCGTGGCGCTGCCGTTTTCATCCCATCGCACATGAAACCGCCCACCCGGTGTTGCAACCCGTAGCTCGGCCGCCTCTTGGGCCTGTTCGGCAACC
>JAUYQT010000309.1 GCA_030697085.1 Azonexus sp.
CGCGCAGCGCCGACGAAGAGAGCAGATTGACGATGGCGGCGAGGCGTAGCTCGATGGGCATTTCTTCGCTTTCCACGGCTTACTCCTTGCTGCCTTCCGGCACATAAACCATCGAGCCATCCTTCATCTTGTAGGCGACGCCGGCCTTGTCGCCGTCGCCGCTGCCGATGTTGCCGTTGGCCTTGTACTTTTCGATCTTCTCGCCCTTTTTGATCAGCACTTCCATGCTCGGCTTGCCGGCGTCGGTGATGACTGTGACATCCTGCTTGTTGAAGGCGTTGAGCATCGGGTTCTGGGCGACGGTGATGAGCAGGGCGGCGATGATGACGAGGAAGATGTCGATCAGATTGACCACGGAGAGGATCGGGTCCTCGGTTTCCGGCTCGTGCAGAAGTTTCAGGCTCATGCTTGGGCTCCCCGCAACGAGTTACGCAAACCCTCGATCTCCAGCATTTCCTCGGCCAGCCAGCGACGGCGCACATTGACTACCCAATAGGTAATCGAGGCGGCGATCAGGGCGAGGATGACGGCTGAAAAGGCGATGGTCAGGTTGTCGGAAACCTTGGCCAGATTGCCGTCGGAGAGCGATTTCAGCGCCGGCCCCATCGGGATCATGGTGGCGACCAGGCCGAGCATCGGCGTTACCCGGCTGGCGATGCGTGGGTTTTCCAATGCCTTGTGGGCGAGCAGATCCAGCTCATCTGCGGTCAACCGGGAATTTCGGCGAAATTGGGTGACCAGCGGCCGGCCCTTGCCTTGTCGCCGGTATATCGCGAGCAAGGCAAATTCGCCGAGTACCCAGAAGGCATAAAGAAAGAGGCCGGCGATCAGGGCCAGGGTCGGCAGCAGGAAAAGCTGCGAGATCTGGTACATGGTGAGTTCGACTAGGTTGGGCATGATGACTCCGTGAAAAATGTGAGTTGAAAGGAAGGGACCTACCATTTGCCTTCCAGAGAAAGCATGAAAGTTCGTTGACCGCGTTCCGCCGTGCTTAGTCGCCAACTGTCAGCCACCGACCAGGCATCGGCCAGACGCCGGGTGTCGGCGCGCAGGATGTTTTGCGCTTCCAGGCGCAGGTTCAGTTGGGCGCTCAGGCGGCGTACCCAGTAGGCATCGAGCAGGCTGCGTGATTTTTGCCGGCTGGCGGTTTCGCCGGGGATGTCGGTGCGGCTGGCGCCGTACTGGTTGAGTTGCAGGCCGCTGCTGGATTGCCAGAAGGCGATCGCCTGGTCGTAGCCGAGGTTGAACTGGTAGCTCGGCAGATCGCGGGCGTCGCGGGTGATGTCGAGCCGCTCGTCATCGACCCGGCCACGTGGCAGGGTCAGGTGGCTGCGCAGCGAGCCGCCTTTCCAGCCGAAACCCTCACTTTTCAGTTTGGCGTCGAGTTCCAGCCCCCAGTGGTGGGCCGTGCCTTCGTTGAACGGGCGGTCGACCCAGCGGCTGCCTTCGAGTTGGGTGCGCCGTTCGATGAAGTTTTCGGTGCGCCGCAAATAAGTGTTGGCGCTGATCATGCCCATTTCGCTGGCGAGATATTTTTCAATGGCGATTTCGAGATTGACGTTGCGTTCAGGCTGCAAACCGGCGTTGCCGCCCCGGTCGGCTTCCAGCGGGCTGTTGTAGCCGGCGCCTTGCACGGTCAACCCGGAAATTTCATCCAGTTTCGGCGCTTTGATGCCGCTGCCGAGCGAGGTGCGGAAGATCAGGTCGGGCGCCAGTTCAAGGCGGGCGGCGAGCGAGGGCGCCAGTTGTCCGGTCTGCTGGGTCTGCGCCTCGCTTTCCAGGCGGATATGCTCGCCGCGCAAACCGGCGGTCAGTGTCAGCAGCTTTAACGGGTTCCATTCGTGCTGCAACCAGGCGGTCATTTGTCGGGATGCCGCTTCGTTGCGCTTGCTGCTGGTAGTGTTGCCGGCGCTACTGCCGCTCACCGTCTGGCGTTCCTCGCGCTGGAGCCAGGATTGCTCCAGCCCGGCGGAGAGCAGGCCGTCGCCAATGCTGCGGTCAACCCGAATTCCGGACGAAATTTCGGTTTCGTCGCGCGCCAGGTTTTCGCGGCCTTGGCTGACATTGCCGCCGGCGTCGGTCCACCGTCGTTCGGTATCACTGCGCCGCTGACCATCCATGATCGCCGCGCGGCCGGAGAGTTTGCCGTCGCGCAGTTTCGTTTCACCCTCGACGCGCAGGCGGGCAATGCTCAGGCTGCTTGCCTCATGTTCGCGGCGGCCGCCGTCGTTAACCAGACCGGTGCCATTGACCGGATCGGCGTAGGCCGAACGGCTGAAGCTGCTCTGTTTCTCGCCTTGATTGCGGTAAAAACTCGGCCACAGGCTGAGGCTGTCACCGGCGTTCCGCCAGCTCAGACGCGGCGAAAGACTGAATTCATCGAGGCGGTAAGGGCTGCTCTCGCGCTCTTCCTGCCACAGCGTGCGGCTGCCGGCGCTGGATGCCTGACGGGTCGTGGCTTTCTCCAGCGGCATGGCGTGATGGTTGATGGTCAACGGCAAAATCCACGAAAAGCCCTGATCGCCGCCGCCCTGGCTGACGGTCATCTGACCGTTCGCCTCATCGCCGCGCAGACCGGCAGCGATCTTGGCAGTGGTCGACGCCTGCGGTCGGGTCTTTTTCATGATCAGATTGACCGTGATCGGCGCGGCGCTGCCATGTTCCGCCGAGGCGCCACGCAGGATTTCGATGCGCTCCAGTTCGCCGGACGGTAGTCGGCCCACCGTGGTCAGTGCGTAGCGTGCATTGGCGCTCGGCCGTTCGCCATCGACCAGAAACTGTACCGAATCGCGCCCCATGCCGCGGGCGTTGGCCGTCGGGCCCCCGTCGCCGCTATGGGCACCGGCATCGATGCCGGGCAGTTTGCGGATGGCTTCGCCGATGCTCAGGCCACCCAGCGCCTCGATTTCGGCGCGGTCGATGATGGTCTTCTGCGTCGCGGCGGCTTGTCGCTCGCCCAGTGCATCGCTGCTGGCGGTAACGGTGACTTCCTGGAGCGTCGTCGTCTCCTCGGCGCTGAGCGGCGCAGCAGCCAGCAGCGCGCTGAATGCTGCACCCCAGGGGTACTTCCTGCGCCGCGAAGCAAGTCCCCTGGCGGGACGGGGCGCGGTGAACCGTAAATTTGCTGGCATTTTCATGACTCGGCCAGCCGTTGCCGCCGCATCGTCGCCAGGCCGCCCGCGAGCGTCGTCAGCAGCACCAGTGCGCCGCCAAAAAGGGCGAGCGGCGGAGTGGGCGGTGGTGTGTTGTCCACCTTTTCCAGCAACATGCCCTGAATCGCTGGCGGGGGCGGTGGGGCGGCGGCCGGGGGCGACACCAGATCGGCGGCGCTTTGCGGCCGGCTTGGCGCCAAGGCGGCCGGCTGCATCGCGGCCAGACCAAAACCGGGGGCGACGAAGTTCTTGAATGCCTGGTTGTCGGTTTGCACATCGTGGCGTTTGGCCAGTTCCTTGTAGCGTTCCTTCAACTCGGCCACGGTTTTGGCGTCGGCCTGCCAATAGCCTTGCCGTGCTGCTTCCAGCATGCGTTCCATGGTTTGTGCCAGAGCGTGCGGATTGTTTTTCTCGAACCAGTTTTTCAAGCCGAGCTGGTGCTTGTCGCGGACATAAACATCGACAAACTCCTGCCACTGGTCATCACGGACGATCTCGCGGGCCACCGCCGTCCAGCCCCAAAAATTGTTCATCGAGTCGAGCACCTGCAGCGTGCCGGCATAGCCTTCGGCCATCAGACCCTTGATGTAGCCGGGGTGGAAGTTGCGGGTGGCAAGTTCCTTGGCGAGGAAGGCGTCGGCCCCTTCGACCTTGCCGGCACCCGCATTTGGCCCCACTCCGCGCAGGTTGGAGATATAGAGTTCCGGCGCCTTGCCGTCGAGGTGACGGACCGCCGCACCGATGCCGCCGAGGTACTGGAACGGGTCGTCGGTGGTCAGCATGCCGTAGAGGTTGGAGGTGCGCGACAGCACGGCGCCCTCGGTGCCTTTCAGGTGCTCGGCATAGAGATTGACGTTGGCTGCCTTGCCTTCCGCCCCGGCAATGCCCTTGCTGCCCCAGGCCGCTTCGTCGGTGCCGTAGGCGAACTGCATTTTCGAGAGGTAAAGATTGGCCAGCTTGCGGTCGCCGTCGGCCTTGCCTTTCCACGTATCGGTAGCCAGTGCCGCATCGTCCAGGCCGGTGCCGTACTTGCCGGATTCGGAGGAGAAAATGCGCGTCTCGGCCGCCTTCTTCGCCGCCGCTGCCGGCACGCCCTGTTTGATCAGGCGTTCGGCAATGGCCTGGCTGTTGGCGTAGAGTGGATTGTCAGCTTCACTGGCGCGAGCGGCGAGTTCGACCGCCTTGGCCAGTTGTTTCATGGCATTCGGGAAGTGGTCGCGGTAAAGCCCGGTGGCGGAGAGCACGACGTCGACCCGTGGCCGTTTGAGCACTTCGCGCTCCACCAGTTTGACGTCAATGACCCGGCCGCCGCTGTCCCACACCGGTTCGACGCCCATCGCCCACAGCGCCTGCGCTTCGAGCAGCCCCTGATGGCGCATGGTTTCGACTGACCACAAAGAAAAGGCGAGTTTCTTCGGCGGCTTGCCGGTCTTGGCGGCGTGCGCCGCGATCAAGGCCTCGGCGGCTTCCTTGCCGGCCGCCCAGGCTTGCTCGGTCGGCACGCGGGAAGGATCGAAACCGTAGAGGTTGCGCCCGGTCGGCAGCGCGTCCGGGTTCTTGATCGGGTCGCCGCCGTAGGAGGTCGGGCGATGCTGACCGGCAAGGGCGGCGAGCAGGCCCTGCATTTCTCCGGCGGCCGAAAGGTCGGCGTACCAGCTTTGGCCCTGGGCGAGTTTCGTTCTTAGTTCTGC
>JAUYQT010000336.1 GCA_030697085.1 Azonexus sp.
GGTAGCCGGAGAGCGCCAGGCCGGAAATCAGCACTACCATCCACCAGATCTGACGTGGGTTGAATGCGTTGTACGGGCCGTAATCCTGGCTCGGCAGAATGGGCAGGATGACTAGCGAGAGGACGGCGAATTGCAGGATGGAGTTGATGTCTTTCGGCGTCATTCGCTCGCTGAACTGGCGTAGCTCGGCTTTGAAATATAGCAACACGGTGGTCGTGATGGCGATCATCACGGCTAGTGTTGAGTAGCCGAACCAGACGGCAGCCCCCAGGCCATAAGTGACGATGATGGCGGCCTCGGAAGTGAAACCGCGATATTTCTCTTCCTGCAAGGTCGAGAAATTGGCGGCGATCATCGAGACCGAAACAACCAGTAAGCCAACCGCCAAAATCCATGGTCCGCCGGTTTTTTCACCCAATAACGCAAACAGACAACCCAGCATCGCGACCAGTGCGAAGGTGCGAAGGCCGGCGGCTGAGTCCGGACGCCGCTCGCGCTCCATGCCCACCAGCAGGCCGATGCCGAGCGCCGTTGAAAAAGCTTCCAGGGGCGCGGCCAGTTCGGGGACGATGAAGCTCATGCGATTCCTCTTTTATGAGTGTTATTCAGTAAAATTAGGCCATGCCTCGATATTTCGCAATCGTACCCGCTGCTGGCAGCGGTTCCCGCTTCGGCGCCGAAAAACCCAAACAGTATTTGAGTCTGCTTGGGCGGCCGCTGATTTTTCACGCGCTCGCCGCCTTGGTGGCCTGTCCCGAGATTGAACGGGTCTGGGTCGTTCTCTCGCCAGACGATCCCTATTGGCTGCAGTATGACTGGAGCGAACTTGGCGCCAAACTGGAAACCGTACGCTGCGGCGGTGAAACACGGGCAGAAAGCGTCACCAACGGCTTGCAAGCGGCGGCGATGGTGGCCGCTGACGACGATTGGGTGCTGGTGCACGATGCGGCGCGGCCTTGTTTGAGCGGCGAAATGCTTGCAACCTTGTTCGCTGATCTGGCTGCTGACCCGGTTGGCGGCATTCTCGCCGTGCCGGTGGCCGATACCCTGAAGCGCGCCGATGCCGAACAGCGTGTTGCCGCGACCGAACCGCGCGATGGTTTATGGCAGGCGCAAACGCCGCAAATGTTTCGCTACGGTCAACTGCAAAAAGCACTCAAAAATTGTACTCAGGTGACTGACGAAGCCGGCGCCATCGAAGCGCTTGGCTTGCAACCGAAATTGGTGCGCGCTGACGCGACCAATCTGAAAGTGACCTACCCGGCCGATCTGCTCCTGGCGGCGATGATTTTGCGGGGACGGAAATGAATTTTCGCGTTGGGCAGGGCTACGACGTGCATCGGCTGGTTGAGGGCCGCAAACTGATTCTCGGCGGCGTGGAAATCCCGCACGCAACCGGGCTGCTCGGACATTCCGACGCCGACGCGCTGTTGCACGCAATCACCGATGCGCTGCTCGGCGCCGTCGCGCTGGGCGATATTGGCCGCCACTTTCCCGACACCGACCCCCGCTACAAGGGCGCCGACAGCCGCGTGCTGTTGCGCGGCGCAGTGGCGCTGCTGGCTGAAAAAGGCTGGCGGCCGGTCAATGTCGATGCAACGTTGATCGCCCAACAACCCAAACTCGCCCCGCACGCCGCGGCGATGGTGGCGAATGTTGCGGTCGACCTCGGAATTTCGCCGGATTCGGTCAATATCAAAGGCAAAACCAACGAGCGCCTAGGCTATCTTGGGCGCGAAGAAGCCATCGAGGCGCAAGCCATCGTGCTGGTGGAACGTGTCGCCTGAAGGCGGCGCCGAGCAAAAAATCAAGCCGCCAACGGCCAGGGTTTTCTTCGCCCTCTGGCCCAGCCCGGTGCTCGCCAGCGCGTTGGCCGATGTCGCAATAGCCGCCGCCCAGCGGTACGGTGGCCGCAGTTCCCGAGCCGACACCATGCACCTGACCCTGGCCTTTCTCGGCGAAGTCCCCGAAGCCGCCTTGCCGACGCTCTGCGCGCTCGCCACCGAAATAAAAGCGCCCCCATTCGAGCTAGTCATCGACCGGCTCGGTTTCTGGCCACACAATCAATTGTTCTGGGCCGGTTGCAGCACAACCCCGGCGCCGCTGCAGAATATGGCCCTTGCTTTGCAAAATAGCCTGATTGCTGCAGGCTTTACCCCTGATCGGGCCGACCGCCGCTTTACCCCGCATCTGACCTTGTTACGAAAAGTCCCATTCATTTCACAGCCCGGCAGAGATGATCCTTTACCGAACATTTCCCCTTTGCCCTGGCTTTGCTCGCGCTGGGTGCTTGTACGTTCACGTTCGAATGCACAGGGGCCAAGCTACCAGGTCATTGGCGAGTTTTTGCTGGCTTGATGGTGATGTGGTTGATTCGGGATCGGGTGGGTGAGGGTAGTGGCGACAAGGGAAAGTTGCCTGCCCGGAAATTATCTGTTGCTATTGTTAAGCATCGATCAAGCCACACCCGCCAGCGCAAACATCCGCTCCAGATAGCAACGGTCTTCTGGTACCGGTCGTTTGTTGCCCAGCTCATCGCGGCTCGCCCAGTCA
>JAUYQT010000376.1 GCA_030697085.1 Azonexus sp.
GACTGCGCCAGGGTTGGCGAAATCAATGCTCGGCGTACCTGCGGCGGTGGTGATGACGTATTTGACCAGGCCTGGTGCAACCGCGGTCAGGGCAGCGAAGTCGTAGCCTGCGACATTTTTGTTGCGCGGGTGGAGCGTCGCCTGAGGCGGCTTGGCCGGGGTGGGCTTTTTTTTGATCGGCGGTGCGGGCGGCGGCGACTCGGGGGCGGTAGTTTCGGACATAAAACTCTTGGGCGATGGCGTTAATCGGCCAAGTATCCCACGAGCCGGCTGCTACGCTTGCATGTGTTTGAGCAGAATGAGGTGATGTGGATTGGCCAATGCCGGCTGAACCGCCTGATTGAAGGGGCTGGCGTTGGCATTGACCTAAATTTATCTCAATGCTCTTTGCCGTCCACCCGAGCTTGCATCAGGAAGGGAATATAACGCCAGGCAAGCGCCCCGAAGGCGGCAAACCAACAGAGGGCGGAAAGCTGGATCCAAAGTACATAGGCAGTGGGGAAAAGTTGTGGCGTGAGGATGCGGATAAACAGTGCCAGCAGCATAATGTAAAGCACGGCTTTGTCGAGGCGATCAAACACGACTTTGCGCCCAGTGTGGCCTTTGGAAATTCGAATAATCATTGAGGGAATGACTGCGCCCATTGCGCCAAAAGTAAATAGATGAACCGAGAGCGAGCCAACCCAGGCGAAATGGATAATGTGGCCCAGCGCTTCGATCAATAACTGGCCAACTATTGCCAGGTAGCCGACATACATGATCCCGATATCGATGCGGGTCAGCGCCAGCTGTGGCTTCCAGAAGTAAAAGCGGATGCTGAGCAACAGGGCTAACAGGAATGAGATTGCTGCGGTCAACGGCGCGGGAAGGGTAAATTCGATGACCAGTAGCAGGGCGAGCAGTTTGATCGCCAGATCGAGTTTCGGCAGTCGCAAAATACTGACCTGGAAAATACCTTTCATGAATTGGGTCAAGGTGCGTTCCAGCATGACCAAAAAAGCCAGTCGGAAAAGACTGATTGCCATGCTGTAACCGGCATTGAAATTGTCGCCAAACAGCATCAGATATTTCGCCACCAGAAAGGCTGGCAGCACGAACATAAAGAAGGCGTTATCGCGATAGCTGTCGCGCTCGCGATGATGAATTAATGTCCACATCAACATGGCGACGATGCAGCCGAGGAAGAGATTGCAGGCGATGGCGAGTAGTGGTGTTGGCCAGTGGCCAGCGAAAATCATCGCGAATCGCTCAAAAATCCAGGCGCCGGCGAGCAGCATCAGGGCCGGCCCGTGGTAGCCGCGAATGTTGACCCAGTTTTTGGTTGAAGTCAGCAAAAAGCCGCCCAGAACCGCCCAGCCGAAGCCGAAAAACATTTCATGGGCATGCCACTGAAGTGATGAAAAAGGGGTTGCCGGGACGGGCAGATAGCCGCTGTAGATTAGTGCCCAGAGCACTGGCAGCGCAGCGCCGGCCAGACACGCGAGCGAGAAAAGGGGGCGGAAGCCAACCAGCCAGACGGGGTGGGTCAAAAACGGCATGGCGAACCTTTCACAACTACTATTTGTCGAAGTAACAAGTTTAGCGAGCCAAAGGGTATTCGCCCTTGATTTGTACCAGAGCGAACAAGCAAAAACCTTTGCAATCGCGTAAAATTCGCGGCTTGGTCGTGACTACGTTTGAGCCACCTGGGTCCGCCTACTTTCCTGAAGGATGAAGATGAAGCGTGTGGACGATTTCCGCTTGCGGCTTGGCAAGCATGAACTTGTGCCGATCATGATCGGCGGCATGGGTGTTGATATTTCGACTGCCGATCTGGCTCTTGAGGCAGCCCGTTTGGGTGGCGTCGGGCATATTTCCGATGCGATGATAAAAACCGTTTCGGATCGTCGCTACAACACAAAATTTGTCAAAGAAAAGTTGGCGATCTATAAATCCAACGTCAAGAACGAAGATAAATCGTCGGTCAAGTTTGACCTTGGCAAGCTGGTCGAAGCGACGCGTCTACATGTTGATCATGCCATGTCTCGCAAGACTGGCTCAGGCCTGATTTTCATCAACTGCATGGAAAAGCTGACCATGAACGCGCCGCGGGAAACACTCCAGGCGCGCATGGTTGCTGCACTCGATGCCGGGATCGACGGGATTACGCTAGCGGCCGGCCTGCACCTTGGCTCCTTCGCGCTGCTCGAAGATCACCCACGTTTTCGCGATGCCAAACTGGGCATCATCGTTTCGTCGCTGCGTGCCCTTCAACTCTTCCTCAAAAAGAGCGCCCGTACTCATCGTATGCCGGATTACGTCGTGGTTGAAGGTCCGTTGGCCGGTGGGCATCTCGGTTTTGGCATGGATTGGGCGCAGTATGATCTGGCGACCATCACCGCCGAAGTGATCAAGTTTCTCAAGGACGAGCATCTCGATATTCCGGTCATCGCGGCCGGCGGTATTTTTACCGGCAGCGATGCCACCAGTTTTCTCGAGTCGGGCGCCGCGGCCGTACAGGTGGCAACCCGATTTACCGTGTCGAAAGAGTGTGGTTTGCCTGATCCCGTCAAGCAGGAATATTTCAAGGCTGACGAAGACGACATCGAGGTCAATCAGATTTCGCCGACCGGTTATCCAATGCGGATGATCAAGAGCAGTCCGGCGATTGGTGATGGCATTCGTCCCAATTGCGAGGCCTACGGTTACCTGCTCGATGCCAATGGCAAATGCGCCTATGTGACCGCCTATAACCGGGAAGTAGCCGCACATCCCGGGGTGCGTAAGATTTCAGTGATGGATAAGACCTGCCTATGCACACAAATGCGTAACTTCAATTTGTGGACCTGCGGTCAACTGACGTATCGCCTTAAAGACACGACGATTCGCGACGCCGCTGGCAATTATCAACTGCTGACTGCCGAGCATATTTTCAAGGACTACCAGTTCAGTACCGATAACAAGGTTGTGTTGCCAGAATCTTCAGGTAACTAATGATGGGCTTTTGCAAGGACTCAAAACCCGGTCTGATTCACCGGGTTTTTTCTTGTCTGGCGGGGGCGCTGCTGATTGGCTTCGCCCCGTATGCGCTGGCCGATGCGGAGCCGTCCTTCACGGTCCAGGGTTTCGGTACATTAGGTGCGACGCGAACGTCCAGCAACGATGCCGAGTTTGTCCGTGATCTTTCCCAACCTCGCGGCGCTCGTCAGCGTTGGGATGCGCGGGTGGATAGTCTGCTGGGTGTGCAGGCTAATTGGCGGATAAATTCGCAGTTGGAAACAGTCGTTCAAGCGGTCAGTCGATATCGCTATGATCGAACCTTTTCCCCCGAGCTTTCATGGGTCTATCTGAAGTACGAACCCAGTCCAAATTTGAGTCTGCGTGCCGGGCGTCTGGGGACCGAGTTTTTCATGATGGCCGACTCACGGTTGGTCGGCTATTCCTTCCTGACTGTCCGCCCACCCGGCGATTTTTTCTGGTCGCTGCCTTTTTATAATATTGATGGCGCGGATGTGTCGCTCATCGTGCCGTTGGGTGACGACTTGTTACGCGGCAAGCTGTTTTATGGCATTTCCAATGGCCAGCTTCCCTTGGCTGCCAATCAGTGGAAACTTGACGGTTCGGTGATGGCGGGCGGTTATGTCGATTATCAGGCCGGTGCATGGCTGTTTCGCGCCAGTTATGCCAATCTTCGATTCAAGCACGATCTGCCCATTGACGATGTTTTGCAGGCAAACCTGCCGCCACTGTTTGTTGCCCAGGCGGCGGCGTATCTGGCCACTGGCAATACGCGCAGCCATTATTATTCCTTGGGGGCCATCTACGACAGCGGTCCTTGGCAGTTGCAATTGATGCTGAATCGGACGCGCCAGGGAAGTCAGGCATTTGAGTCATCGGATGCAGGTTATGTGCTGGCGGGTTATCGTATTGCTTCGGTGACACCTTTCCTGGGCTATTCCTGGGCTTCTTCTGAGTCACGTGGAAATGCCTTGAATCCAGTGGTCGCAGCGATTATGGCCGATGCACATGTCGATCAAAAAACCAGCATCCTTGGTGCGCGCTGGGATCTGGCGCGCAACATTGCCTTAAAAGTTCAGTGGGATGCGATCCGTGGAGAGCCGACATCTATTTTCCCTTACCGCCGTGAAAGTGCTGCGTGGTCGGGGAAGATGGACGTTTTTTCGTTGACGATGGATTTTGTATTTTAACGCTATGAGACTGCGTCGAATTCGCCACCTTCTCTCCATCGGCCTTTTGTGCTTGCTGTCAACGACAAGCCTCAGAGCTGAACTTGTCGTCGTTGTCAATGCACGCTGCGGTGTCGCAGCCATGTCACGCAATGAAGTTGTCAATATTTTCTTCGGCCGAAATCGTCAGTTCTTTAATGGTGTGGAAGCTCAGCCAGTTGATCTGGAAGACGCCCACCCAGACCGGGCTAGTTTCTACCGTGCGCTGGTGGGCAAGGATCTGGCTGATATCAATGCTTACTGGTCACGTCAGGTTTTTTCCGGACGGATGCAGGCACCGCCAAAAATGCGAAATCATGAGGAAGTTCTGAAATGGATTGTTTCGCAACCGGGTGGCATCGGCTTTATCGATTTGGCCAAAGCGGATGCCCGGGTCCGCGTGGTTTACGAATTCAAACCCTGATCCCTTGTTGCCAGGAGTTAGCATGAATGTCGAATTGATCGGAATGGTGATCATTTTTTTGGCCATTGCGGTGATCGTCATCAAGTCGAAATAGAGTCTCTGCAAGCTGTATTTTTGTGCCAAAATTTATCCTGCATTAGCCGATAAACTATAAGGAGACAATCATGCCAAAACGACTTATCAAAGATATTCTTGCTCAGCGCCATCTGATTTCTGCGGATAAAAACATGACGGTGCGTGCCGCTTGCCGTTTGATGGCCGGGAATAAAATTGGCGCTTTGCTGGTCCTGGAAGACCAGAAAATTTTGGGTATTTTCACCGAACGCGACGCCCTCAATAAAATTCTTGCGGCAGGTCTGGACCCGGATAAAACCCTGCTGGCGCAAGTAATGGCCAGCGAGCCACAGACTATTCGCGCTAATAAGCCACTGGCTTATGCTTTGCACATGATGGCAGAGGGTGGCTTTCGCCACGTTCCGGTCGTTGATGAAGACGGCTTGGCGATTGGTATGGTATCGGCGCGAGATGCATTGGGCCAGGATATCGTCGAGCTCGAGCGTGATATGAAACGCCTGGAAGCGCTCGAAAGTTCTATCGGCTACTAAGGGCTCTTTCGCCAATGACTTGAAAATTTTGCACGCCGGATCTGGGTGCTGGTTCGTTGCGAATCGCTTGTTTTGTTCGCTACGCGGCGCACTCGGTGTACCTCGGATTGCCTCCCGATCCGGTAGCCAAATGGCCAAGTTATTTTCTGACGAGTCCTAAATTTCTGACCAGCTGAAGCGGGTCAATATGGCCGAAAACTCGCCGGATACTGGCCTTTTTATGGTCAGGCGTTGGTTGCTGATCGGGTGGTCAAAAGTCAATTCGACGCAGGCGAGCAAGAGGCGGTTGCAAGCAAAATGTTCGGCAAAATAGCGATTGTGCTTTCCCTTGCCGTGGGTGGCGTCACCAATGATCGGGTGGGCGATATGCTTCATATGGCGGCGTAGTTGATGCCGGCGGCCAGTGATTGGTTCTAGTTCAACGAGGGCATAACGGCTGCTCGGGTAGCGGTCGACCGCAATAGGTAGCTCTATTTCGGCCAGTCTCTGGAAGTGGGTCAGGGCGTCCTGCGCTTCCATGCTGCTTTGGCTGCCGCGAAACTCGTATGGGTCGCGTTGCCGGGTGAGCGGATGATCGATGCTTCCCTTCTCTGGTGGGTAGCCGCGCACTACCGCCAGGTAGCGTTTTTTCACGGTTCCAGCCTCGAATTGTTTGCTCAGTGCGCTGGCATTTTCTGCATTCAAGCCAAATAGCAGAACACCCGAGGTGCCTCGATCCAGCCGGTGTGCCGGCCAAACTCGCTGACCTATCTGGTCGCGCAAAATCTGAATGGCAAAGCGTGTTTCGTGACGATCTATTTCTGAGCGGTGAACAAGAAGGCCCGGTGGCTTGTCAATGACGACGAGGTGTTCATCCTGATAGAGGATCGGCAGCACTTCAGGCAAAAAAACGGCTCTGCGCGTCGGGTGAAATTTCCATGCCGGTAATGTGAGCACGCTCCAGCAACTCCCAGTAATAGCGGTAGGAGGCGCGGTCATGTAATTTTCCGTCGTGCTGAATGGGTCCCCAGTCTTTGTCCTGGGCCGCGATCAAAATTTCGGCAGCGGCTTGAACTTCAGAGAAATCCGGACGCATGGCCTCGACAATGGGCATGATCTGGTTTGGATGAATGCTCCACATGCGTAGATAGCCAAATTCGCTGCGGGCGCGGCGGGCATCATTGCGGATGTATTCGATATCATTTAATTCAGTCGTGACGTTATGCGAGGGCACAACGCCACAAGCCAGGGCGGCGGCACTGATTTCGCATTTGGCGCGGGCAACCAGTGGGTGATCGAATTGGCCGGGGCTTTTCATCGCACTACCGGGAATGGCGCCATGATGGCCGGAAACGAAATCCATCAGGCCGAAATCCAGACTTTCAACACCGGGCAGAGCGGCGATTTCCCATACCTCGCGCAGGGCACCGTGGGTTTCGATTAGCACATGGAGCGGAATCCTGCGGTCAACGCCGAAATGTTGCTCAATTTCACGTAGTGCCTCGATCTGTATTTGCACATCGCCAGCGCTACAAGGCTTGGGCAACGTGATGAAAGGAAGGCGACTACCGGCGATGCCGATCAATATTTCCATATCCTGCCGCCAATGGGCGTGAGTGACGTCATGGACACGCGCACCAACCCGATTGAACAGGTTGTCTTCGGACATGATGATCCCAGCTGCCATCTCGGCATGTTCCCGCTCGGCGCCCGCGTGGGCGCCATCTTCACAGTCGCAGGTAATGTCAAAAATAGGCCCGAGCCTTTTCTGTAACAGCAAGGCCTTGCGCATCAGCTTTTCCGAACCAGCGTAATGGTCGACCGCAGGCAGGATTGGGAAGGGCGTTTCGCCGGCAAAAAGAATGGCTTTAGGATGGCGCATGGCGATTTATCAGAATCAAGTTGTGAGGAGTTTGAGTTGAAAAAAAGGGCCGCGGTATTTTACCGCGGCCCTTACTTTCGCTAGCCGCTAAAAACTAGCAGCTAATAAATTGATTTACAGCATGTCTTTAACGGCTTCGGCTTCGTCGGTCAGTTCCTTGAGCGTGAAGTTGATCTTCTCGCGGCTGTACTCGTCGATTTCCAGACCCTGGATGATCTTGAAGGAACCATCCTTGCATTCGCACGGGAAGCCGAAAACGATCCCGGCCGGGATGCCGTAGGAGCCATCAGACGGCACGCCCAAGGTAACCCACTCGTCAGAACCGAGCACCCAGTCACGAATGTGATCGATGGCGGCATTGGCTGCCGATGCAGCGGAAGAGAGGCCGCGGGCTTCGATAATGGCGGCGCCGCGCTTGCCTACCGTTGGCAGGAAGACGTCGTTGTTCCAGGCGTGATCGTTGATCAGAGCCTTGACGCTGTCGCCGTTGGAGGTGGTGTTGCGGTAGTCGGCATACATCGTTGGCGAGTGGTTGCCCCAGACGACTAATTGCTTCAGGGAAGAAACCGGACGGCCAATTTTGGCAGCCAGTTGCGACAGGGCGCGGTTATGGTCCAGGCGCAGCATGCCGTGGTAGTTATTCGGATTGGTGCGGCCAACCTTCTTGGCGGCAGCAGCGGCGATGAAAGCGTTGGTGTTGCACGGGTTGCCGACGACCAGGACCTTCACGTCTTCCTTGGCGTTCTCAGCAATGGCCTTGCCCTGAACCGTAAAGATGGCGCCATTGGCGGTCAGCAGGTCAGCACGTTCCATACCCTTGGTGCGCGGACGGGCGCCAACCAGTAAACAGACGTCAGCATCTTTAAAAGCAACATTCGGGTCATCGGTGGCAATCATGCCGGCGAGCAGCGGGAAGGCGCAGTCTTCCAATTCCATCATGACGCCCTTGGCGGCTTGTTGGGCTTGCGGCAGGTCAAGCAGTTGAAGAATGACTGGCTGGTCTTTGCCGAGCATTTCGCCGGAGGCAATGCGGAACAGCAGGCTATTACCGATTTGGCCGGCGGCGCCGGTAATGGCAACGCGCATGGGTGCTTTGGACATGTATTGCTCCTGTATGAAACAGCTTGGTTGAATTGTTTGATTCTGGTCGAATGCCGCTGATTTTCTGTGGCTTGCTGCAGCCTGCACGACAGAAGAAAGATGTTAGAAGTTCAGCGTCTTGCTGTCAATTCATCATGTGTCTTATATAAGATAACTTTTCGTGGACGCCCTCGCAAAAATATGCTGAAATTTCACACTATGACTCGTGACGCTTCCCGCCCCTCCTTTCGCGTCGCCTCGCCGACCTTTAGCCCACTTTATCGCCAGATAAAGGAGTTTCTCATCCGTAGTCTGGAGGCGGGGGAGTGGGGGCCGGGCGAAGTAATTCCCAGTGAGGGGGAGTTGGCTGGGCGTTTCAATGTCAGCCAGGGAACGGTACGAAAAGCAGTTGATGAAATGGCGGCGGAAAATTTACTGGTGCGTCGCCAGGGAAAGGGGACATTTGTCGCAACTCACGATGACCCGCGCTCTTTTTATCGTTTTTTGCGACTGGTGCCCGACGATGGCGCTGCTACCCACGCGCTCAGCGACCCATTTTCCTGCAAGCGCCAGGATGCGACGCCGGAGGTCGCAACAGCTCTTGGTCTGGCGCTTGGTGCGCCAGTGATATGCGTGCAGCGTTTATTGCGATTCAGCGGTGAGCCGGTCGTTTTTGATCAAATCTATCTGGTGGCAGATTTATTTCCTGGGCTCGCGCTGGAAAAGCTGCTTGGTGGTGAGCGCTCTTTGTATAGCCAGTTTGAAAATGACTATGGCGTTCGCATGATTAATGCTGAGGAGCATTTGCGTGCGGTTGCGGCAGATGCCTACAGCGCCAGCTTGCTTGGTGTTAAAGAGGGTGA
>JAUYQT010000417.1 GCA_030697085.1 Azonexus sp.
ATGCGCCGCCTCTATCTATCGACGACCCTGTTGTTCTGGCTGCTGGTCACAGCCTTCTGGGCGGGAAGCCTGTGGCTGCCACCGACCGAACAAAGCCAGGCTGTTGCGGCCGAGAAAACCTATTCCAAAGCCGATCTCGCCAAACATGCGACACCGGATAACTGCTGGATGGCGATTCGCGGTGGTGTTTATGATTTCAGTGCCTATCTGCCCGAGCATCCGTCGCGCCCGGATTTGATCGAGCCCTGGTGTGGGAAGGAGGCAACGGAGGCCTACAATACCAAGACAAAAGGACGCCCGCATGCGCCATTTGCCGACGAGTTGCTGGCCAAGTACAAAATAGGAAAGCTTGCCGCGGACAAACCGTAATGACTGAGTTGTCGACCGCTTCCTCCCCGTTCGAAACGGCAAAGCCTTGTTGCCCGCCACCGAGTGCGCCAGCGCTGGGGGTGATCGAGGAAGTGCATGGCCCGGTCATCGATATCCTCTGTGATCGTCTGCCACCGCTGCATCAGGCGGTCTATGTCTGTCTCGATGGCGAACGCTACACCTTCGAAGTGCATCGCCATCTCGACGAATCCCGAGCCCGGGCCATTGCCCTGCATCGCACTGGTGGTCTGCGCCGGCTGATGCCGGTCTTCGATACCGGCGGACCGTTGCAGGTGCCGGTCACGCCCGATTGCCTGGGTCGCCTGCTCGATATCTTTGGCCGGCCGCTCGATGGCGGGCCCTTGTTGAACGCCAGTGAAACGCGACCGATTGTCGCGGCGCCAGCCCCGCTCTTCGAAGCCACCGGGATGGGCGAAATCTTGCCAACCGGTATCAAGGTCATCGACCTGCTGTGCCCCTTCGTGCGCGGCGGCAAGACTGGCCTGTTCGGCGGTGCCGGGGTGGGCAAGACGGTGCTGATCATGGAGTTCATGAACGCCATCGTCCGCCTGCATCAGGGGGTTTCGGTCTTCGCCGGGGTCGGCGAGCGCATCCGCGAAGGCCATGAACTGTGGCACGACATGCAGGACGCCGGGGTCATGCCGCGCACCCTGATGGTCTTCGGCCAGATGGACGAATCGCCGGGCGTGCGTTTTCGCATCGGTCTGTCGGCGCTGACCTATGCCGAATACCTGCGCGACCATGTCGCCAAGGAAGTGCTGTTCCTGATGGATAACGCCTTCCGTTTTGTTCAGGCCGGCAGCGAATTGTCGGGCCTGCTCGGCCGCATGCCGGCGACGGTGGGTTACCAGCCGACCCTGCTTTCCGAAGTGGCCGAATTGCAGGAACGCATTTCCTCGACGCGCAGCGGCAATATCACCGCCGTCGAAGCCGTCTATGTGCCGGCCGACGACATGACCGACCCGGCGGTCGGCGCCATCCTTGCCCATCTCGACACCACGGTCATCCTGTCGCGCAACCAGGCGGCCAAGGGGATTTATCCGGCGATTGATCCGCTCGCCTCGGGCAGCCGGATGATGGATCGCGTCACCCTCGGCGAGCGCCATTACCGGGTGGCGCAAACGGTGCGCGAGCATCTGGCGCGCTACCGCGAACTCGAAGACATCATCGCCATGCTCGGGCTGGAAGCGCTGTCGGAAGCCGACCGCCTGACCGTTCTGAGGGCCCGCCTGCTTGAACGTTATCTGACTCAACCATTTTTCGTGGTTGCCGAGCACACCGGCATCGCCGGGGCCTCGGTGCCGCTGGAAACCACGCTGGGCGATTGCGAGGACTTCATCGCCGGCAAGTACGACGACCTGCCGGAAGACCGCTGCTACATGCGCGGCAGCATGGAGGGCGCCCGATGAGCGGCATCACCCTGCATCTGAACAGTGCCGTGCGCAGCGAGCGCATCGACAATGTGGCGAGTTTTGTCGGTACGGATGCCAGCGGCAGTTTCGGCATCCAGCCGGGGCGCGCCCGCTTCATGACCGTTCTCGACTATGGCCTGTCGCGTTACCGCGCGCCGAATGGCAACTGGATCTACCTGGCTTGCCCAGGGGCTGTACTCAATTTTGCCGATAACGAGCTCACGGTGAATACTCGTCGCTACCTGCGTGATCCCGATTACCAGCGTATTTCGGACTTGCTGGCCGGGCAGTTGGCTGAGGAAGAAGCCGAACTGAAGAGCGTCAAGGACAACCTGCAGCAGATGGAGCAAGCGCTATTCCGACGTTTGCGTAATCTCGAAAGGTGGCCGGCATGAATGACGAAAAATGGCGCAAGGATGTCGCTCGCGATACCGAGCGTCTGAAGACGGCAGAGCGCAACCGCCGTTCGCTGCTCGCCCAGACTGTTTTCCTCGGCAGCCTGTCGGTGCTGTTCATCGTTCCGCTGTTGGCCGGTGCCTATCTTGGACGCTGGTTGGATAGCCAGGGTGACGGCTATACGGTGCACTGGACGATGAATTTGATCATCCTCGGTTTGGCGCTGGGGATCTTCAATGTCTATTTCTTTATTCGGAAGTATTGGTAATGGAAGCGGCCAGGGTTGTCTTCGCGCTAGGCTGGTTGCAGATCACTACGACGGTAGTGACGACTTGGGGCCTGATGGCAGTGTTTGGCATTGGTTGCTGGCTAGCCACCCGCCAACTATCGGTAGATAAGCCCGGGCTGGTACAGACAGCACTGGAAGGTGCAGTGCAGTCCATTGAAACTGCCATCGACGGCGTCCTGCCAGGCAGAGCGGAACTGTTACTGCCTTTTATTGGCACCCTCTGGATATTTGTCGCCGTGGCCAACCTGACTGGACTGGTGCCGGAACTGCATTCGCCGACCGCCGACCTTTCGACTACCGCGGCCCTGGCCTTCGTGGTTTTTCTGTCCGTGCATTGGTATGGTGTCCGAAATTCGAGCCTGAAGGACTATCTGAAGCATTACCTGACGCCGAGTCCGATCCTGCTGCCATTTCACATTCTCGGCGAGTTTTCCCGAACGCTGGCGTTGGCCATGCGCCTGTTCGGCAACATCATGAGCCTCGAAATGGCGGCGCTGCTGGTGTTGCTGGTCGCCGGCCTGCTGGTGCCGGTGCCCGTGCTGATGCTGCACATCGTCGAGGCATTAGTCCAGGCCTACATTTTCGGCACGCTGGCGCTGATCTACATCGCCGGCGGCATGCAATCCCACGAAGCTTCGGAAACCCCTGAAGCGCCTCAAATAAACGACAAGAAAGGAAGCGCACCATGAGCGACATGCACTGGTTTGTCCTGATCTCCACCGTAGCGGCGGCGGTGGCCATCGCCATCGGGATCATTTTCCCGGCCATCGCCATGGGCAAGGCCATCACCCAGGCGCTGGAATCGCTGGCCCGTCAGCCGGAAGCGGAGAAGTCGATCACCCGCACCCTGTTCATTGGCCTCGCGATGATCGAATCGCTGGCCATCTACGTTCTGGTCATCGTGCTGATCATTCTCTTCCGCAATCCACTGCTCGAATACCTGCTCAAATAGGCGCTGGCCATGGAGCTGAACTGGACCACTTTTGCGCTGGAAATCATCAATTTCCTGGTGCTACTCTGGATACTCAAACGCTTTCTCTATCGGCCGGTCATGCAGACACTGGCCGAGCGCCGGGCCGGCATTGAGCGCACCCTGGCCGAAGCGCGGGCGAGCGAAGCCCAGGCGCTGGCGAAGCAGCAACAGTTTGAAAGCCGTCTGGCCGACTGGGAGCAGGAAAAGGCCGCAGCGCGCCGTCGCTTTGAAACAGAACTGGAGGCTGAACGGGCCAGGCAGATGGAGGCTTTGACCAAGGTTCTGGCCAGCGAGCGGGAGCGTAGTGCCGCCCAGGATGCCCATCGGCTGGAGTCGCAAAGACGCGAACTGGCCGCCCAGGCGAGCACGGAAGCCAGGCAGTTCGCCAGTGCCTTGTTCGCCCGTCTGGCCGGCCCGGAACTGGAAGGGCAACTGGTCCAGCTTTTCATCGAGGAACTGGCTGTCTTGCCGGAAGAGCGGCTCAGTGCCGTGCGTGCCGGCCAGAATGGTCATGGGCAGGGCATTTTGACCAGCGCATTCGCGTTGACCGCGGAACAACGCCAGCAATTGTCGAACGCCATCGACGCCCGCCTGGGCAAAGCCATCGCCCTCGATTTCGTCGTTGAACCCGATCTGCTGGCTGGCGCCCGTCTGACGCTCGGTGCCTGGCAACTGGATTTCAGTCTGGCTGGCGAACTGGGTATTTTTGCGGAGGCATCGACTCTTGGGCGATAACCCGGACAGCAACTGGCTGGCCGATTACCGGCCCCAGCTGCGGATCAGCGAAGTCGGCAAACTGGTCGCCATCGGCGACGGCATTGCCCGCATCGAAGGCCTGCCCTCGGCGGCGATGGATGAGATCCTGCGCTTTGCGGACGGCAGCGAGGCGCTGGTCTTCGATCTGGGCAGCAAGCGCATCGGCGCCATCCTGCTCAATCAGCGGGAGGGCCTGGCAGCGGGCAGTTCAGCCCAGCTCACCGGGCGGCGCCTGGATATCGGGGTTGGCGACGGCTTTCTCGGCCGGGTAGTCGATCCACTCGGACACCCTCTCGATGGAGGGCTGCCTGTCGAATTCAGCCGGCGGCGGGCGCTGGAGGTGTCCTCGCCACCGATCACCGCACGGGATTTCGTCGAACGGCCTCTGCTCAGTGGCAACAAGATGGTCGATACGATGATCCCAATTGGCAAGGGGCAACGCCAGTTGATCATCGGCGATGCTGGCACCGGCAAGAGTTCGCTGGCCCTCGATACCATCATCGCTCAGCAGGGGCGCGATGTGCTCTGCGTCTATGTGCTGATCAGCCAGAAGCGTTCGGCGGTGGTCGCCACCATCGAAACCCTGCGCCAGGCCGGTGTGCTCGATATTTCCTGCGTCGTCGTCGCGGAAGCCACAACGACGCCCGGTCTCAAATACCTCGCCCCGTTTGCCGGCTGCGCGCTGGCCGAAGAATGGATGGGCGCAGGGCGCGACGTGCTGATCGTTTACGACGACCTGACCACCCACGCCCGCGCCTATCGCGAGTTGTCGTTGCTGCTGCGCCGGCCACCGGGGCGGGAGGCCTATCCCGGCGATATTTTCTACCTGCATTCCCGGCTGCTCGAACGCTCGACCTGCCTGGCGGCCCGCCTCGGTGGCGGCAGCATGACGGCACTGCCGATTGTCGAAACCGAGCAGGGCGAGATTTCAGCCTATATTCCGACCAATCTGATTTCGATCACCGACGGCCAGATTTACCTCGATCCGGCCCTCTATGCGCGCGGCTTCCTGCCGGCCATCGACATTACCCGCTCGGTCTCGCGGATCGGCGGCAAAGCCCAGGTGCCGGCGATCAAGAGTGAAGCCGGGCGGATGAAGCTGGATTTCCTGCAGTTCCTCGAACTGGAGGTGTTCACCCGCTTTGGTTCGCGCCTTGAAGCCAGTGTCGAAGCCAAGATCAAGCGCGGTCGGCTGTTGCGCGAACTGCTCAAGCAGGATCGATTGTCACCGCTGTCACCCGAGCAACACATGGCCTGGCTGGTGGCATTCAACGAAGGCCTGTTCGACGGTCTGGAAGGCATGGCCATTCACGCAAAACTCGACAAACTGCTGCAGCGTGCCGCCACCGACAGCCCGGCCTTGAGCGTCGGCCCCGAGGCCTGGCGCACCGCCGTGGCCGGCTGGTTGCAGGAAAAAATGCAAGAGCGGACGGAAGAGCGGACGCAAGAGCGGGGCGATGAGCCGGCGGCGTGAAATCGCCCGGCGGCTGGAGGCGCTCTCTGACATTGCCGGCATCATGTCGGCGATGAAGGGGCTGGCCCTGATGGAAGTTCGTATTCTGACCGATTTTCTCGCCAGTCAGCACCAGATGGTGGCGGGCATCGAGGCGGTGGCAGTCGATTTTCTGGCCAGTCATAATGAATTTGCCAGCGCCGACGAACCGGGGGCGGAACTGTGCATCCTGATCGGTTCGGAGCAGGGCTTTTGCGGCGATTTCAACGAATCGCTGCTGAGCCGGATGGAATCACTCTGCCAGCAAAAGAACGCGCCACCGCGCTGGCTGGTCGTCGGCCGGCGCTTGGCGAGCCGTGTCGGTGAGCGGGATTGTGTCGAACTGGCCCTGCCCGGTGCGACGGTCGCCGACGAGGTGCCGACCGTCCTGTTACGCCTGACCAAAGAGTTGAGCCGCCTGCTGGCCTCGCCGGCACTGGCCGGTTTCGGCCTTTCCGCCCTCTATCACTGCGCAGCGACCAACGATATCCGCCTGCGCCGTCTGTTGCCCCTGCGCGATTTGCCCGCGCCCGAACCCGGTCATCCCTATCCCGCCGAACTCAATCTGCCGCCCGAAACCTTCCTGCGCGGCCTGACCGGGCATTACCTGCGCGCCGTGCTCAACGAGGTGCTCTACAGCTCGCTGATGGCCGAGAATCGCCAGCGCCAGGTCCATATGGACAGCGCCCTGCAGCGCCTTGACGAAGACAGCGCCCGCCTCAAGCTGACCTACAACATCCAGCGTCAGGAAGAGATTACTGAAGAGATCGAGGTCATCCTGCTCTCGGCCGACATGCTGGACGAGGTGGAGCATGGCAGCTGATCAATGGGTGATTGCCTTCCCACCGAAGGCAACCGGTCCAAACAATAAGCCGCCGTGTCCGGCCACTTACTCAGGCACTCACGACCGTATCCTGCGTTTTGCCAATGTCGTTGAGGTGCTTTTGCAGCGCCATCTTGTCGAGCTTGTCCCACGGCAGGTTGGTCAGCAACTCGATCCGGTTGCGCAACTGGCGAAAGGCTTCGACGAAGGCACGGTGCCACTCGAAATCGCTCCCCTCGACCGCTGCTGGGTCGGGAATTCCCCAATGAGCCGTCATCGGCTGCCCAGGCCAGACCGGGCAGATTTCGCCAGCGGCGTTGTCGCAGACAGTGAAAACAAAGTCGAGCGCCGGCGCCTCTGGCCCGGAGAATTCTTCCCAGGATTTGCTGCGCAGACCGTTGGCAGACAAATGCAGATTTTGCAGTTGCTCGACAGCCAGCGGATTGACCGTGCCGGTTGGCTGGCTACCAGCACTGAATCCCCTGAAGCGCCCCTTGTTGATGCTGATGTCGTTCATGATGGCTTCAGCCATGATTGAGCGCGCCGAGTTGCCGGTGCAGAGGAAAAGAACATTCTTGATGTCGGACATGCGGTTCTCCGTGATTCATTTATCGGCTGATCAATTCCGGGTCCAATACGCCACTTGCCGAGATGAGGCTCGCGACCTGGCCCCAAAGGACAGATAAAGTTTAGTCGGAGGCCTTGAATGGCTTGATTTCAAACGGGTTACAAATATGTTTCAGACCGTCTTTCGCTCGGTGGGCACTGAAAAAATTCAAAATAATCGCGCGTGTTGCATCTTTTAGTCGGCTCTTCCGTCTCCGAGGCACGATTTAGCCGATTGCCACGGTCAACCGGAAAAAATCGATAAAAACGAAAGGCTGTTTTTTGATACTCGCCATTGCCGCCGTTGTAACTTTTGTCCTGACCACCGTGCTTTCCATGGCCGGGGTTGGTGCGGCGTTTGTACTGATTCCGGTTTTCCTCGCGCTTGGCGTCGAATTGCACTCGGCGATGGCGACCGCCTTGCTGCTCAACGCAATCGCCATGTCCATCGCTTCGTTCACCTTCATTCGCAAGGGCTTGGTCGCGTGGCGGATGGTGGTGCCGATGCTGGTGGTTGCTGTCATCGCCTCGCCGATTGGTGTCCATGTAGGTGCCGGGCTGGATCGAAGCTTGTTGCTCTGGCTATTCGTCGGCTTCCTGCTTTTTGCCTGTTCAATGATGCTGTTTTATCGCCCGAAGCCACGCGCCATGGGTGGCTCGATGAAAAGTAACCTGTTGCTTGGCCTGCCCGTCGGTGCGGCGGCTGGGTTTGTCGGTGGTTTGCTCGGTGTGGGTGGCGGCAACATTATTGTCCCGGCGCTGGTTGCGGCGGGCCTGGAACCGAAGCGAGCCTCAGCCAGCGCTTCCTTCGTGGTCATTTTTGCCTCCGTAGCCGGGTTCCTGGCCCATATTCAGATTGCCGATCTCGGACCAGCCTTGCTCGGCACCACTGCACTAGCCACCGCGGCCGGTGCGGGTCTGGGGGCCTGGCTGACCACTGAAAAAATTCGGGCCGACCAGCTCAAGCGCATCATAGCGCTGGTGTTACTGGCGGTTGCCATCAAAACTGCCTGGGGATTGCTATGAGCGAACACGATCACGACCACGAATTGGCAAACAAGCAGGCGCATGACCACGAGTCAGCGAATGAGCACAATCACGCCCACACCCACTCGGCGGCGGGAAAAACCCTGCTTCTGGCCCTGGCCCTGACCCTCGGCTTCTCGGTGGTCGAATTGATTGCGGGCTTGCGCTCGGGTTCGCTCGCCCTCTTGGCCGACGCCGGTCACATGGTCACCGATGGCGCGTCCCTCGGTATCTCCGCGCTGGCGGCCTGGCTGGCGGCGCGCCCGCCCAGCCGGCGGCACACCTATGGTCTAGGGCGGGCTGAACTGCTCGCTGCCCTGGTCAATGCCGTGTCCATGCTGGTGGTCGTTTTCATGATCGCCAGCGAGGCATGGCAACGGCTGCAAAGCCCGGGCAGCATTGATGGCGCTACCGTCAGTGTCGTTGCTGTGATTGGCTTGCTGATCAATATTGTCGTCGCCTGGATACTCTCCCGTGGCGAACGCAACCTGAACGTCCGTGCCGCTTTACTGCACGTCATGGGCGATGCGCTCGGTTCGGTAGCGGCAATTATTGCGGGCGCCGTTATTTATTTCACCGGCTGGACGCCGATTGACCCGCTGCTGTCGATCCTGATCGGCGGCCTGATTCTCGCCTCCAGTGTTCGCCTGCTGCGCGAGGCCTTGCACGCTACCCTGGACGGCGTGCCCTTTGCGATGGATATCGAGCAGATTGGCCTGGCGCTGGCCAAAGTGGCGGGAGTCCGCGAGGTGCATGATCTGCACGTCTGGCCCATTGCCGCCGAGCGCCTGGCCTTGTCAGCCCATGTCCGTCTAGAAAACCTGAATGACTGGCCGCAGGCGCTCAAGGAACTGACGGCGGTAGCGGCCAAGCAGGGCATTGAGCATGTCACCTTTCAGCCGGAAAGCGTAGTGATGGAACAAGCGATTCAGTTCAAAACGCGTTGATACAATCAAGTCTGGTTGGCGCTTCTCGCCAATACCTTTCTCTCGGCCTCGTCAAAATGCCTGAAATCAAAACAATATTGCTGTTTCTGGTCACCGCAGTAGCGGAGATCGCCGGCTGCTATTTGCCCTACCTGTGGCTCAGGGAAGGCAAAAGTATCTGGCTCTTGCTCCCCGCCGCTTTGAGCCTGGCACTGTTCGCCTGGTTGCTGACGCTGCACCCCACAGCAGCCGGGCGTGTTTACGCGGCTTACGGGGGCGTCTACATTTTTGTTGCCATTCTGTGGCTATGGGCTGTGGATGGCATTCGCCCCACGGCCTGGGATATGGTTGGCTCGCTGGTTGCCTTGGCCGGGATGGCAATCATCATGTTCGGGCCGCGTAACGCTTGAAAGATGTCGGGCGAATGGCTTGTTCGCCCTCGAGCCTGATATCAGGACGGTTGCCGGTGCCAAGGACGCCTTGAAGAAGTCAACGGTCTGGTGCTTCAGCGTGATGTGCGCTAAGGCACTGCAATAAGGCAGGTAAATCGCCTATGTGCTGGGGCAGACAGAACCGGGAGTTTTCGCGTGCGAGAGTACAAACTCCTTGGCGAATTATTGTCTGAAAACACTGGAAATTGAGCGCTAGCTACCCCAGAGAACTAGACCATAAGCAAACGCCATTTTTAACTGCTGGCTAACTTGGAACAGCAGATCATTGCAGCATGATTTGTCACGGCCTCCTGGGCTTGCCAGCACCAGCGCGGTTCTCCGGGTGCGCTCCTCGCCGTGGCGAGTTTCTACTGGTCCCATCACCGGGCTTCAGACTTTCGATCGGCAACTAACCAAATACTGCATTTGACGCTGCATCTTTTTGAATGATCCTCGTCTTCGTAAGCAACAGAGATCCTCTCCAGGAGAAAATCATGGCCACCCAATACATACCCCCCGCATGGGCTTTCGAGTTTCACGGCCACCAATGTCCGTTCATGCCGCTCGGCTATCGGATGGCACGTCTGGCAATGGACAAGTTAGGCGTCGAGCATGAAAAAGACCACGGTTTTTTCGTCTTCCCTGAACTGGGCGAAGGCCACCCGCAAACCTGCCTGATGGATGGTCTTCAGGTTGCCACCGGGGCGACCTACGGCAAGGTGATGATCGCCAAAACCTTCTACGGCAAACTTGCCGCCGTTTTTTATCACCCGGCCAAGGGCGCAGTGCGCTTCTCGCTGAAACCGGAATTTGTCGATGCGATGGGTAAGTTCCCATTCTTCGCATTCCGCAAGCAGGGCATGGAGCCCTCGCAGATTCCCGCCGAGGCTCGCGACGAAATACTCAATTGGGTATATGAGCAGGCGGACGACTTCATCTTCAAGGTGGAAGACAAGCCGGACTTCAAATTTACCCCAGTCAAAGGCTCCTTCAATAAAGCCAAGTGCAGTGCCTGTGGCGAATACGTTTTCGAACGCTATCTTCGTACCAAGGACGGACAGCCGATCTGTATTCCTTGTTCAGGCTACTGAACAGAACGGAGCATCGCGATTAAGGCGGCACCGGTTCTCCCAACAGAAAGTACAAGGCAATGATCCGTATCTCTCCACGTTTGCTCTGGATGGCGCTGGCTCTTGGCTCAGCCGGTTTGGTTGCTGGAAGCTTCGGTCTGACCGCATTGCTGAAGCTTCATCCCTGCCACCTCTGTATTTTCCAGCGTCTCCTCTTCATGATTCTCGCCTTGCTCGGTGCGGTCGCAGCCTGGCAAGTAGCGCAGCCCGCTGGGCGTTGGGCCGGGATGTTGAGCCTGCCCGTTTCGGCAGTTGGCATCGCTGTGGCGACTTATCAGAGCTGGTTGCAAGCCCAGCCGACGGGAACCGTTTCCTGCTCGGCAGGGCAGCCCGGGTTAATCGAACAGATCGTCGAATGGCTGGGTGGTCGACTCCCGCAATTGTTCATGGCTACCGGGTTTTGCGAGGAGGCGGAGTTGTGGATTTTGGGCCTGTCGCTGGCCAATTGGGCCCTTGTTTCTTTTACTGCATCTTTCGCCGTCGCAATTTGGGCTTTCTTGCGCCTTCGTCGAAGAGACTGAAATTCATGCATTCAATGTGCGTCTTTTGGAATGTGCCTCGTCTCCTTGGTCTGAAGCATCAATACCCCACCCATTTTTCAAGCTGAAACCGGAGCAAAACCATGAGCGCAGTTCCCATCGAAGTGTCTGATCGCAGCAAGTTGATTCAGTGGTTGATTGGCATTTCAATTGCTACCGTCGCCTGGTTTCTTGCCTATAGCCAACTATCTGATTTTGCCGAATGGCTGGTCGGCCTTTGGGGGCTGTCGCGCCAGACGCATTTCGGTGAAGCCGTGCATTTCTTTCTGTACGACACGCCCAAGGTGCTGCTGTTGCTGACCGGCATTGTTTTCATCATGGGCATCATCCAGTCTTCCTTGATGACCAAGTGGGCTTCCTCGGCAAATGGCGAATATGGTTGGAACAAAAACTTGGTAGGCCAGTGAGTTTTATCCAGCGGGGTAATTATCGAGAGATCGTAGATTTGCTGCGCTCTGGGAAAATTGACTTTGCTTGGTTATGTGGCTATCCCTACGTTCGTCATCGCCATGAGTTGCACCTGGTTGCTGTGCCTTTATGGCGAAGCCAACCGCTTTACCAGTCATATCTGATAGTGCCTTCAGACGATATACACACCAAGACCATTGCCGACTTGCGTAGCAAGGTGTTTGCTTATTCCGATCCGGACTCCAATTCCGGCTACCTTTATCCGCAATATGCAATATGCAATTGGCGTATTGGGAGAGAGGCCGTCGACTTTTTTTTCGCGCACATTCTTCACTTGGGCACACCGTAAGGTTGTTGAAGCTGTCGGCGTGGGGTTGGCCGATGGAGGCGCTGTCGATGGTTATGTTTGGGAAATGCTTGGTGATGTCCACCCTGAACTGACTGCGGCAACCCGGATTATTAACCGTTCCCCACTGCTTGGCTATCCACCGTTTGTCGCACGCAGCGATATTCCTGCGAGGCTATTGGAACGGTTCCGCCAAGTTTTGCTTGGCATGGCAGCCGATCCACAGGGTGGTGAATTGCTGGGGCGCTTAAGGCTGGATGGTTTCACCAGCGGCCAGCCAGCATTGTTCGATGGCATTGCCCGGATGGCAACTCAGGTCAGCCGTAAATGATCTTTCGCCGCAACTTGTCGTTGCGTTGGAAAATCCCTCTAAGGGTTATGGGTGCTGTGCTTGGTACCGCAATCACCGTGACAGCAGCGTTGGTCGTCTGGGAATACGACGAGATGAAGCAGAACCTGGAAGGACACGCCAAAAGTCTCGGGCAGGTATTGGCCTATACATTAGTTGCTCCCGTTCGTCATGATGACATTTGGCGAGCGTACGAGATTCTCCAGTCAGCGAGAGAAACCAATCCGGCAGCGCCTGAACTCCAGGCTGAAGTGGTTTTGATCACGGACGCCGAACACAAGGTCTTTGTGTCGACCAAACCACGAGATTTTCCTATCGGCACCAGCCTAGCCACCCGCGGTGGAGCCTATGTGCAGTTGCAAGCAGGTATAGCTGCTGGAGATTCAATGACACAACAGGTGGTCGAGCCGGCAGACTCACCGGTGTACTTTGTCATGTCCCCTCTGATTGCCGACGGTGTCGCACTGGGGCATGTCATTCTTGGATATTCCAAAGCTTCCTTCTTGCCGCGTTTTGTTGGTTTGGTTAAGCGAGCTGCCTTGGTTACCGTGCTGGTTCTCTTGGTCATTGCACCTATCTCCTGGGTGTGGGCCAGCCGCACTGGCGAGCCCTTGTTGCGCCTGGCGGAGGCAATGCGGCGGTTGCCGGGTGAGCTGGAAGATTCACGCCTGACCGACCTGCCACAAGGTGGCGACGAAATCGGTCAGTTAGCGGAAGCCTATCAGCGCATGGTCGGTGAACTGAAAAATAAGCAGGAGCTGGAACGCCAGATGGTCGTTTCAGAACGTCTCGCCGCCGTCGGTCGTCTGACTGCCGGCATCGCCCATGAGATCAACAATCCGCTAGGCGGGATGCTGACAGCGATTAATACTTATCAGCGCCATGGCAGCGGGAATGACTCGTTGGCTTTGAGCACCCTATCGTTGCTTGAGCGAGGATTGACCCAGATTCGCCAGACAGTTGGTGCGTTGCTTGTTGAAAGCAAAGCCATGGATCGCCCCTTTGCGTCGGAGGATGTGGATGACCTCCTTTTCCTGGCCGAGGCTGAAGCGCATGGACGAGCCATCAGCGTGGTCGTCGAGAGCAACCTTGATGGTCCTGTCGCGCTGCCGGCGACCCTAATGCGTCAGATCTTGCTCAACTTGCTGCTCAATGCTTTGAGTGCGGCGGAAGAGGGTGGTGGCGTGCGCCTGGTTGTTGATTTGGGCGAGCAGCAATTGCATCTCGCTGTGACCAATGATGGTGACTACATTCCCCAGGAGCGCATGGATACCCTATTCGAGCCTTTTGCCTCAACCAGCGAGCGTGGCCATGGCCTGGGGCTGTGGATCGTCTATCAGATTGTTCAGCAACTGGGCGGCGAAATCGAGGTCGAGAGCCTGCCTGGCTACACTATTTTCAAGGTTGAAATACCCTATGGCAATGCTGTCTGAAATTCGTCCTCGCGTCTGTTTGATCGAAGATGACGAAATAATGGGTGAGTCGCTGGCACAACGCTTTCAACTCGAAGGTTTTGATGTTGACTGGTGGCGCACGGCCCACGAAGCTGGGGCTGCCCTGGAAAGCAGGCGTTACGGCGTGGTCGTCAGCGATATTCGTTTGCCCGACCGCAATGGCGGTGACCTTTTTCTCGATCTCTCGGCGCGCTTGCCCATGCTGCCGCCCTTCCTGTTCATGACCGCCTTCGGCAGCATCGACCGGGCCGTCGAACTGCTCAAGGCCGGTGCAGCCGACTATATCGCCAAGCCCTTCGAAGCCGATCTGCTGGTGGACAAGGTGCGTGGTCTGGCCAAAGGCTATGGCGCCATCTCTTCCGATGGCTGTGATGGCGATGCCCTCGGCGTTTCGCCGATCATGCGACGCATTGCGGAATCCCTTCCCCGTTTGTCGCGTCACGCTACTGCGCTGTTGGTTACGGGTGACTCAGGCGTTGGCAAGGAGCATGTCGCAAAGCTGTTTCACCGACAAGGTGCTGGCGATTCAGCGCCCTTTATTGCAGTCAATTGTGCAGCCATTCCCGAGTCGCTGCTTGAAGCTGAACTTTTTGGTTACGAAAAGGGAGCCTTCACCGGCGCCGTCAAGGCCAAGCGGGGGGTCTTCGAGCAGGCCAGCCGCGGTACGTTGTTCCTCGACGAAATCGGAGAAATGCCGCTGTCAATGCAGGCCAAGCTGCTGCGCG
>JAUYQT010000452.1 GCA_030697085.1 Azonexus sp.
TGTGCCAGCTTCACGTTGCTCAGCGTGTAACTGGCCGCAACTGCGCTGCTGGTTGTGCTGGCGGTCAGAATGCTGCTGTCACCCACGCTTGATTTAAGCGTGGCAAATTTGTCCGCAGCCGTTTGCCCGGTGCTCGGGATAAAATTTTTCGCCGCGGTTTGTAGCGATGAAAGAGAACCCTTGAGAACGCCGAGGCTGGAAATTCTTGACTGATAGGAGGCTTCCTTGGTTTGCAGAGCGACCAACGGCCGTTGCTCTGCCTGCATCAGGCTGGTTAACAGACCATTCAAATCCATCCCTGAGCCAACGCCGAGTGAGGTAATAGTCATAATGTGCCTCCGTCGAAATGAATAACGCTAGTTTACGCCTGTTGCCGTAACAACAAACCCTTCATCGTATCGAGCGCCTTGGCGATAGACAGCATTTCCTCAGAAGGGAACTGCCGAATCACATCCTTGGTTTCAATGTCGATGACTTTAACGATGGTGCGACCGGACTCTTCATCCAGATTGAACTCAATCGAACTATTGATCGGTTTAATAAATTCTGCGACTGCCTTGACTGCTTGCTCGACCTCCTGACGGGCCGGTTCGGCTTTGCCGGTTTGTGCCACCGATTGTTCGGTTAACAGCGTACTCGCGCTGCTGTTTTGGGCAATACGGCTTTGCCGAACCTCAGCCAGGCTGGTTTCTGGCTGTGGCCTTGCCTGGCTGCCCGGTATATTGCTATTGATGGAAGAGATGTCCATTTCAACTCCTTGACGTAAGCGTAAAGGGCGCGAGACGTTTCCGCCACCGCGCCCAGATTAGTCAGGCCAGGCGGAGGCCTGGCCGGGGTCAAGATTAACGCAGCAGACTCAACACGTTTTGCGGCAAGGTGTTGGCCTGAGCCAGCATGGCCGTACCGGCCTGTTGCAGAATCTGGGCACGGGTCAGGTTGGCGGTTTCGCTGGCAAAGTCGGCATCCTTAATGCGGCTCATGGCGGCGGTCAGGTTTTCTGCATTGGCCGCTAAAGTACTGATGGTGGCACCAAAGCGATTTTGCACCGCACCCATGTTGGCCCGAGCCGAGTTGATCGAGCCTAGCGCGTTGTCAATGGCTGTCAATGCCGCATTGGCGCCCTCTGCCGTCGAGATATCCAGCTTATCCAGTGCTTCGCCACTGCGACCGGCGCCGTAGGTGCCGACTTTCAGGTTAAGAGCGGCAGTGCCGGTGCCGGTCGAGCCAGCTTCGATTGAGAAGGCTTTGGTTGAAGACAGGGTGAGGGTGCTAGTAAAGGTGCGCGCATCGAGTTCTGCCGCAGTTCCTGATGCCCCTGCGGTTTCTGTCATGGTAAAGCCCAAGCCAGTAGAGGCGGCGGTCAGATCTGTTCCGGCGTTAACTGGTTGAAATGCCGTAATATTCCG
>JAUYQT010000516.1 GCA_030697085.1 Azonexus sp.
GGCCTGGTCTCTGCCGCACGCAATCAGTTTTACTTCGGCACTGGCTGATGGCCGACGGAAGGGCATGGATAATGTGGTTTTAGACCACGACGATCTGGCTTTTCTGCAATACACCGGCGGCACGACGGGCGTTTCGAAGGGCGCCATGCTCACCCACGGCAATATCACGTCGAACGTGATGCAGGCTTACAACTGGATCAAACCGGTGGTGAAAGAGGGCGAGGAATTCATCGTCACCGCCTTGCCGCTCTATCACATCTTCGCGCTGACGGCGAATTGCCTGACTTTCCTGATGATCGGCGCGAGCAATCTGTTGATCGCCAATCCGCGGGATATTCCCGGCTTTATCAAGGAGTGGAAAAAATACCCGATCACGGTGGTGACTGGGGTAAATACGCTGTTCAATGCACTACTGAATAATGCCGAGTTCGCCAAACTTGACTTCTCGATATTGAAGATCACGTTGGGCGGCGGCATGGCGGTGCAGGCGCCGGTGGCCGAGCGCTGGCTGAAAGTCACCGGGACGCCGCTGCTGCAGGCTTACGGCCTGACTGAAACCTCGCCGGCGGCGACGATCAATCCGCTGCACATGAATGCGTTCAATGGTTCGATCGGCCTGCCCATTTCTTCAACCGAGGTGGTGATTCGTGACGATGCCGGCAAGGAGGTGACGCTCGGGCAGGTCGGCGAAATCTGCGTGCGCGGTCCGCAGGTGATGAGCGGCTACTGGCAGCGCCCGGATGAAACGCTGAATGTGATGTTTGCCGATGGCTTCCTGCACACCGGCGACATGGGTTACATCGATCCAAAAGGCTTCATTTTTCTGGTTGACCGCAAGAAAGACATGATTCTGGTCTCCGGCTTCAACGTTTATCCGAATGAAGTGGAAGAGGTCGCCGCCATGCACGACGGCGTGGCCGAAGCGGCGGCGATTGGCGTTGCCGACCCGATTACCGGCGAGGCGGTCAAACTATTTGTTGTCCGCAAAGACCCAGCACTGACCGCGGAAGCCCTGATCGCGCACTGCCGCAAGCATCTTACCGGCTACAAGATTCCCAAACAGGTCGAGTTTCGGGCTGACCTACCGCGTACCAACGTCGGCAAGATCCTGCGCCGCGCCTTGAAAGAGGGGGCGTAATGCCGATTCCGGCTTCGTTGCAAAAAGGCCTGGCGCTGCCCGTGATCTGCGCGCCGATGTTCATCGTCTCCAACCCCGATCTGGTGATTGCCCAGTGCAAGGGCGGGTTGATCGGTTCCTTCCCGGCCTTGAATGCCCGGCCGAAAGAGGCGCTCGATGAATGGCTGACGCGTATCAAGGCCGCGTTGGCCAATGATCCGAATGCCGCGCCGTTCGCGGTCAACCAGATCATCCACCAGTCGAACGAGCGTCTCGATCACGACATGGCGCTCTGTGTGAAACACCAAGTGCCGCTGATCATCACCAGCCTGCGCGCCCCGAACGAAATCGTGCCGCAGGTGCATGCTTACGGCGGTCAGGTCTTCCATGACGTGATCAGCGTCCGCCATGCCGAAAAGGCGCTGGAAGCCGGTGTTGACGGCCTGATCCTGGTCTGCGCCGGGGCCGGCGGCCATGCCGGCATGCTCAGTCCGTTCGCGCTGGTCGGCGAAATTCGCAAATTCTACGCTGGCCCGATTGCGCTTTCCGGTGCCATTACCAACGGTAGCGCGGTGCTCGCGGCGCAGGCGATGGGGGCGGATTTTGCCTATGTCGGCACGCGCTTCATTGCGACCAAGGAAGCCAATGCGGTCGAAGGCTATAAACAGGCGATTGTCGACTCTGCTGCGGTCGACGTCGTTTACACCCCTTATTTCACTGGGGTGCATGGCAATTATCTGAAGAAAAGCATCGTTGCCTCCGGGCTGGATCCGAACAACTTGCCGGACAAGGATAAAACCTCAATGGATTTCGGCGGCGCTGCTACGGCCAAAGCCTGGAAAGACATCTGGGGTGCCGGGCAGGGCGTCGGCACGATTGACGATGTGCCAAGCACCGCTGAACTGATTGCCCGAATGAAAGCCGAATACCGGGCAGCTAAGGAACAGTTGCTAGCGACTAGTTATTAGTTGTTAGCAAAGGCAAAGACAAAAAGCTGCAGCAACCACAATCTCGCTGGCGACTGATAACGACCGACTAGCGACTACCAGGAGACACCCCATGAGCGACTACCGCGCGCCCGTCGAAGACATGCGTTTTGTAATGGATGAACTGGCCGGCTTCAAGGAACTGAGCCTGCTGCCGGGCTATGAAGATGCCACGCCCGATCTGGCCGATGCGGTTCTTGAAGAAGCCGCCAAGTTTGCCGGTGAAGTGCTGGCCCCCCTCAACCGGATCGGCGACAAGGAAGGCTGCAAACTGACGCCCAATGGCGTGACCACGCCCGCCGGCTGGAAAGAAGCCTACAAACAATTCTGCGCAGCCGGCTGGAACGGCGTTTCCTCACCCACTGACTTTGGCGGCCAGGGCCTGCCCGATTCGCTCGGCGTTGCCATCAAGGAAATGGTTTGCTCGGCCAATCTTTCCTTCTCGCTCGGCCCGCTACTCACCACCGGTGCCGTCGAAGCGCTGATCACCTGCGCCAGCGACGAACTGAAAGCCATCTACCTGGAAAAAATGGTGACTGGCGAATGGACCGGCACGATGAACCTGACCGAGCCGCAAGCTGGCTCCGATCTGGCGCTGATCCGCTCGCGTGCCGAACCGCAGGCTGACGGGAGCTACCGCGTCTTCGGCCAGAAAATCTTCATCACCTACGGCGATCACGATATGACGGACAACATCGTCCACCTCGTGCTCGCCCGTTTGCCGGATGCGCCGGCTGGGGTGAAGGGCATCTCGATGTTCCTGGTGCCGAAATACCTGGTCAACGCCGACGGCTCGCTCGGCGCCCGTAACGACGCCTATTGCGTCTCCATCGAACACAAACTCGGCATCCACGCCAGTCCGACCTGCGTGATGTCCTTTGGTGACGCCGGAGGGGCGATTGGCTACTTAGTCGGCGAGCCGAATCGGGGTCTCGAGTACATGTTCATCATGATGAACGACGCCCGCCTGGTCAGCGGTGTGCAGGGACTCGCAGTA
>JAUYQT010000557.1 GCA_030697085.1 Azonexus sp.
GCCTTGGCAGAAGAATTCACTACTTTGCTTGTTGCCACGGCTTGTTATCCAGGAATTTGCGCATAACGCTGATGCGCAAATTATATATGCAGAACACTTTTTGAGCGGGTATGGCATGGCACTCCGGCCAAAAGCAGATTACCCATACTCATTGACATCCCCCCTCCCTGAAGGAAGGGGATTCCTACGGCGCTACGCGATAATTTGCGTAGTCGCTTCGGCGGGTTCCTGCTTCATCGAGCGGCCTGACTGCGCCGACTCTCCACAGGCTAACAAGCGGTATCCCCGCTCTAAAACATTGATCGCGCCGACCACATCGGCGTGATCTTCATATCCACAATCGACGCACAAGAATTTCGCCTGTGTTTGCCGATTGTCTTTCGATACGTGCCCGCAGGCCGGGCATGTCTGGCTGGTATGGTGCGGCGGCACGGCCAACAACATACCGCCGTGCCAAACTACCTTATACGCCAGTTGGCGTCTGAACTCTCCCCATCCCTGATCGAGAATGGAACGGTTCAGGCCGCTTTTCTGGCTGACTTTCTTGCCCGGCTGTTCGACTGTGCCTTTGGAAGACCTGGACATGTTCCGTACCTGCAAATCCTCAATACAGACGAGCGCGTGGTGTTGGCTGATCGTCGTTGTGGTCTTGTGCAGGAAGTCTTTGCGGGCATTGGCAATGCCGGTGTGAATCTTCTGGACTTTGGCTTTCGCCATCGTCACATAGCCGATGAACTTGTTACCCGCTTCGTGATTTTCTTTTTGCAGCGCCAGTGCCTTGTTATAGACGAACCGGCACGACCCGGCGAAGCGGCGCATATCGCGCTCCTGCCCGCCATCGGGCATCAGTTCGTATTTGTAGGCTTGTAGACGTTGCATGCTTCGATTATAGTTTGGTCTATGAATAATGATAACGATATTCGCCAAGGAAGACACTGCGTTTTTCTAATGCATGTGCATTTGGTCTTTGTAACGAAATACCGCCGTGAAGTCTTCACAAAAGAGATTCTTGACGACCTGCGTCCGATGTTCGCCAGCGTCTGCGCGGACTTTGAAGCGGAGCTGGTGGCGTTCGACGGCGAGGATGACCACGTTCACCTGCTGGTGAACTACCCGCCCAAGGTTTCCGTTTCCAATCTGGTCAACAGCCTGAAAGGCGTGTCCAGTCGGATGATTCGGAAGAAGAATTATCCGAGTATTCAAAAGAAACTATGGGGCGGCGCGCTTTGGTCGCCCAGCTACTTTGCGGGTAGTTGTGGTGGGGCACCCATCGCGGTTATCCGGCAGTACATCGAACAGCAGCAGACTCCGCACTAAAGTCAAAGTCAAAGTCAAGGACGGCTTTGCCGTCCGCGCTCTTGACCCCGCCCTGAGGGGCGAGGTTTGCCGCGCAACCGATCAATAAAAACGGGAGCCGGGGCTCCCTGTGGATTTCGGACGCCGAGCCAAATATCAGCTATAACGGCGGCGCATCACGCTCAAGCCTGCCAAAGCGATCCCCAAAAGCGCCAGTGAGCCTGGTTCGGGAACATTATTATTCGGCAACACTGGGTCGCGCGCCCAAAGCATCAAGTTAGAGATGTCTTTATTGTTAAGATCACTCGTACTCCAATTGCCGCTAAAGGAATAGGCCGTCGTGTAGTCAAACGTGCCAGACGGCAGATGCTGCCCCAAAATGGTGAAGTCGAAGTCATAGACGGCAAAATAGTCACCTGCCTTCATGATGAAGGCGAGATGGTCAAAGGCATTGGGTCCCAGAATGTTCTGAACAGCCGGGATGATGGTTGGGTCCAACTCCAGTTTCCAGGTACCGGACGACGTACCCATCCCAACTACCGTGATTTTGAGATAGTCAGCCAGACTCAGCGTGCCGAATGTGCCATAGTCAGATCCGTTTTTCCCGAGGTATATCCAGCCCGGATCATCGGCTGCGCCGTCACCGTCCATATCTACCAAGGCACTGGTAGTTGTCAGGGGAGAATACACGCTGTTGAAATGAATCTGACTGTCGCTTTGAACACCCGGCAGATAATAGGGATTGAAGTAAGTATTCTGGCCAACTGACCCGCCATTCAGCACGCTGGTATCAATTACGCCCAGGTTATTGCTTCCGCTCGGCTCGGAAGCAACGTTATTCCCACTGGTTACCCCGTAGCAACTCGTGGCTTGAATGCCGGCATTGGTTAAAATATTGGTGCTAGAACCAGTAACCCACATATTCTGCAAAGTTACGGTGTTATTAAACGTGCACGAGGCTGGCGAGAATGGTGCTGCAGATGCACTCCCTGTCGCCAAGAATGACGCTAAAACCAGCATCAAGGCCGATACGGTTTGTCTGATTTTCATGATTTTCTCCAAGAAAAGTATTAATCGCACTCAACGCAGATAAAGCAAATATCATTCCACTATGCCAACCAGGCTTTATCTCGCTGTTTTTTATAGGTTTTTTTCGTGCACCGCACAGATGTAGGCATCGTGATGTAAAAAATACCGACACAACTTCGGTAGTGCTCAAATACAGAAAAAGAGGCCGCTTCAGTATGAATGGCAGCAACGAGGTGGGGACAGTCGATTATTCCTGAAACTTGAACGTCTCTCCTCAGTCCAGAGCCGCCATCCTCACCAACAAGCTGAACGGCAGCACTTCGCCGTATGCGGCCAGCCCATTGTTTCTGATTCCGGCCTCAGATTGTGTATGACAGATCAAACCACCGAACCGCCTGCCGCCAGCGTGCGGATGATCCGTACGCAATCGACATCCGACTGGTGGTAGGCCGATTTGACGTATTCGATGTAGGCGCGATCTTCTGAGTTCGGGCTATTGGCCAGCGTCGTTTCGTAGGTAAAGCGCAGGAACAGGAAAGCCGGCTCCGGCTCCTCGATCGCAATTTGCAGGCTACCGCCGGGGTGGCTTTCGGAAGGCTCAATTTCAAAGCGCACGCTGTGTGGCGCGATGATCGTCACCCGATCACGAATCATCGCCGGGCCGAAATCCAGTTCGCGCAACAAGGTGTCGGCTTGCCGTTCGAGGATCGTGCAGGACTCCAGTCCGGGTAAAAAAGGCAGCGGATTCTCGACGCGATAGAGCAGGCCTTGCCATATTTGGTCGCGGTGCAGGGGGTCGATCAGCGGATTTTCCGGATCGTTGATTTGGATAAGATGTTCGAAGTTCATGGCCGAATGTTAGCATTCTGCCCATGCAACTAGAACGAATCCTCCAAAAGCACGGTTTCGGCACCCGCAAGGCTTGCCGATCACTTATCCGGCATGAACATGTCGCGGTCAACGGTCAGATTTGCGACGATCCTTTCGCCGAAATCGAGACCAACGGCCTTGTTTTCACGATTGATGGGGTCGATTGGCCCTACGCCGAGTTTGCCTGCCTGATGCTGCACAAGCCGGCCGGCTACGAATGCTCGCGCAAGCCGCTGCATCATCCGAGCGTCCTCAGCCTGCTGCCGGTGCAGTTGCGCGAACGCGACGTGCAGCCGATTGGCCGGCTCGATGAAGACACCACCGGGCTGTTGTTGATCACTGATGATGGCCAGCTCAACCATGTCATTTCCTCGGCCAAACGCAAAGTGCCAAAGGTTTATCTGGCGACGACGAAGCATTCAATTGATCAAGACCAGATCGATCAATTGCTCGGCGGTGTGCTGCTCAACGATGAGCCGGAGCCGGTAGCCGCTGCGGCCTGTGAAATCGTCGGGGAAAGTCTGCTCCGCCTGACGCTGACCGGCGGCAAATACCACCAGGTCAAACGCATGGTGGCCGCAGCCGGGAACCGGGTGGAAGCCTTGCATCGTGAAACCATCGGCGAGCTCCATTTGCCGGCCGATCTCAAACCTGGCGAATGGCGCTGGTTGTCTGCGGTCGACCTGAAAAAACTGGGATATTTGGCATGACTCTGACCGAAATGCGCTATATCGTGGCTCTGGCCCGTGAGCGCCATTTCGGCAAGGCAGCTGAAGCTTGTCATGTCAGCCAGCCGACCTTATCGGTGGCTTTAAAGAAAGTCGAAGGTCAGCTCGGCGCTGCACTTTTTGAACGTAGCGCCACGGATGTCCGGATTACTGCACTCGGCGAGCGTATCGTTGCCCAGGCGCGGCGCGTTCTCGAAGAAGCCGTCCGGCTTGAGGAAATTGCCGGCACCGTCGGCGATCCGCTAAGCGGTGCGCTGCGCGTCGGCGTCATTTACACCATCGCGCCCTATTTGCTGCCGCAACTGATTCCGGCCTTGCACCGTGAAGCTCCGGCGATGCCGCTCTTCCTCAAGGAAGACTTCACCGAAAACCTGATTCCGGCGCTCAAGGCCGGTGATTTCGACGTCATCGTGATTGCGCTGCCACTGGCCGAAGCGGGCCTGGTGGCACAACCGGTTTATCAGGAACCGTTCCGGGTCGTCGTTCCGGCCGAGCACTCCTGGGCAACCAGGCGAGACATCGACGCCGACGAACTGGATGGTGAAAACCTGCTGCTGCTCGGTCAGGGTAATTGCTTCCGCGATCAGGTGCTTGAATCCTGCCCCCGCCTGACCGGCCCCGAGGCGCTACAACATTCGCTCGAAGGCAGCTCCCTGGAAACCATTCGCTATATGGTGGCCAGTGGCGCCGGCCTGGCCGTCATGCCGAGCACTGCTGCCGATCCGTTGATCGAGCGCGAGCCAATGGTCAAAGTGCTGCCCTTCGCCGGCAAACAGCCAAGCCGTACCGTCGGCCTTGTCTGGCGCGTCACCTTCCCTCGCCCCAAAGCGATCGACGCTGTCCGTGCGGCTGTGCTCTCCTGCCGCTTGCCGGGCGCAACGGCGGTGCATTGAGTTTCGTCCGCCTTGGCGACAGTTACGAGGCGCAGGTGAGGCAGTGGCGGTATCAGGAGTCGGCGACTTATTGGCTCGATTTCAAGCTCCACATAAAGGCACAAAACCAAAAAGCTAACGCAGCAAAGCAAAAAAGCCCCCGGAAGAATCTTCCGGGGGCTTTTTCCTGACCGCTAAAGCCAATCAGGCTTCTGCTTCAGCCTTTTTCTTGGCGGGTGCTTTCGGCTTGGCGACCTTTTTCTCGAACTCGAAACTGACCTTGCCTTCCTTGGCGACCAGGTAGGCCGAGAATTTACGGCGCGTGCGGTTGGAGACGAATTCCTTGAGCAAGTCGGTCTTGCCGTCGTTGAGCAGCTTTTGCATCTGAGCCGCTTCAATTGGCTGTTGCAAAATGATTTTGCCGGAACGGAAATCACAGTTTTTATCCGGACCCACTGATTTTTCGCAGACGTAGGAAGTGCCGTGGTCGAAGACATTAGCGGCACATTTCGGGCATTTGCCCAGGCTTTGCTGACTGGAGAAGTCGACGGGTTCGTTGTTGGCTTCGTCGTTTTTGTCCTGGCCAAAATCAAATTCCGGCTCGAAGTTGTCGTTCAATTTGATCGCGGCGGCAAAGGTGCGGCCCATTTTGCTGCGGAAGCCGGTGAGCGGGCCGATCTGTTTTTCGTTGATCAGGGTGTCGACTTCGGCTGGCTCGAACTGGCGGCCAGCAACGATTTTCCATAGCGAGTAATCGCAGCCGCCACACTGGAATTTCTTGTAGGTTTCGCGAATCATGCCGCCACAACGTGGGCAGGCTGCGGTCAACACGCCAAAATCACCCGGAATGGTGTCGCTGTCAAAAGTCTTGGCGCGCTCGACCATGTGGCGGGTCATTTCGGCAATCTCGCGCATGAACTCGTCACGCGTGAATTCACCCTTTTCGATGCGGCCGAGTTTCCATTCCCAGTCGCCGGTGAGTTCCGGCTGGGTCAGTTCCTTGATGCCCAGACCGTTCAATTACGTCATCTGCGAGTAGGCTTTGGCGGTTGGGACCAGTTCACGGCCCTCGCGCAGCATGTACTGCTCGCCAATCAGATTTTCAATGATCTGGGCGCGCGTCGCTGGTGTGCCCAGGCCACGGCCGGCCATCGCCGCCTTGAGTTCTTCGTCATCAACCATCTTGCCGGCGCCTTCCATGGCGGAGAGCAGCGTGGCTTCAGAGTAGCGCGGTGGTGGCTTGGTTTCGTTGGCCTTGACGGTGACTTCTTCGGCTTTCACCTTTTCGCCGGCGTCGACCGCAACCAAATTGCCTTCGGTGCCTTCCTGGGCTTCCTTGCCATGGACGGCCAGCCAGCCCGGATTGACCAGTACC
>JAUYQT010000584.1 GCA_030697085.1 Azonexus sp.
ATAGGCTGAAATAATGAGTAATAGCGCAAGATAGAAAACATCTTGCGGCCACAGCACCAAACCGAACAAATAGAATTTGCGTTCGGCGACATGCAGAAGAACAGCCTGACGGTCATTCCACTGCAGCCAAGGCAGGCCATAAAAAAGTATCTGGGTAAACCAGACCAGCGCCCAACGCCAACTATCCCACCAGCCTTTGACGTCGCGAACGTACACCTTTTTATGTTTCTCATAAAACGAAACAGGTGCCGGCGCTACGACTGACTCAGTTGGAGATATTTTTTCGGTGGATTCCATGATGGCCGTATTGGTATCAAAATCGCGCTAACCCTGCACTATCTGCGTAATCACACAAACGCGATTTGGATATCAATCAGTATTTATTGATTCAATTAAAGTCAAAAAGACGGGGCGGCGAACCACCCCGTCTTGTCCAATTATTTGGCGCCTTGATTCAAGCTATAAACATAAGCTGTCAGCAGATGAATCTTGGCATCGCCGAGAAATTCCTGCCAGGCCGGCATTTTATTTTGACGACCGTTGTAAATCGTCTCGGTAATAGCCGCCTCGGAGGAACCGTACAACCAGACCTTGTCAGTCAGGTTAGGGGCTCCAATAGCATGCATTCCCTTAGCATCGGCACCGTGGCAACCTACGCAGCCAGTAGCCTCGAAGGCTTCTTTACCCTTAGCGGCGCGCACGGAGTCACTCGGCAAGCCAGACAAGGAACGGACAAAATTAGCCAAATCCTTGATGGTATCCGCACCCAGTTGAGCATGCGGCGGCATCACGCCCATACGACCATTGTTTAGGGTCTCTTTGATCTGCTCCGGTTCGCCACCATACAGCCAATCGCTATCCGTCAAATTCGGGAAGCCTTTGGCACCACGAGCATCAGCACCATGACATTGCATGCAGTAGGTCAGGAAAAGACGCTTACCCATTTCATTGGCCTGCTTGTCACCCGCGACAGCCTTGACATCCATGGCCATGTACTTATCAAACAACGGTTTGACAGTAGCGTCCATTTTATCAACTTCAATTTTGTGTTGACCGCCGGAAGTCCAGCCCAGCAACCCCTTGAAGTTACCCAGACCCGGATAGAGAGCCAGATACGCAAAGGCAAAAATGATCGTGATAATAAACAGCCAACTCCACCACTTGGGCATCGGGTTGTTATATTCCTCCAAGGTTTCATCCCATACATGACCCATGGTCTTGCCTGGCGTGAAAGTAGCCTTGCTCTGCATATACAGAAGTAGTGCGCAGGCAAGAATACTGCCCACAACAATCACAACCACATACACATTCCAAAAATCGCTAACGAAATCGCTCATTTGCTTTCCTTTTTTTCAGCGCGGGTCTGATGTACGAGACACCACACCCTGATCATCCTGCTCCGCGAACGGCAAGTTGGCAGCTTCATCAAACCCCTTCTTGCTACGCTTGCTGTAAGCCCAACCCACGATTGCCAGGAAACAAAGCAATCCGGCAACCGTAGCGATGGAACGCAGATCATTGATCTCCATGGCTATTATTTGGTGTTCTTAAGCGCCGTACCCATTTCTTGCAGGTAAGCGATCAAAACATCCATTTCAGTTTTATCACCGATCGCAGCCTTAGCCCCCTTGATCTCTTCATCAGAGTAGGTTGGGATACTGCGAGCGTTGGCAAAGCCACGCATAACCTGCATTTTTTTCTCAATGTCGGCACCAACACTATCCTTGGCCTTGGTATTAGCCAAGAAAGCAAAGGCTGGCATATTGGATTCCGGCACTACGTCGCGCGGGTTCATCAGGTGGGCACGATGCCACTCGTCGGAATAACGCTCACCTACACGATGCAGATCAGGGCCGGTTCGTTTCGAGCCCCACTGAAACGGGTGGTCGTACACAAATTCACCGGCGACTGAGTAATGGCCATAACGCTCTGTTTCAGCACGGAACGGACGAATCATTTGCGAGTGACAAAGAAAGCACCCCTCGCGAACATAAATATCACGTCCGGCTAAGCGAACCGCGTCGTATGGCTTGAGACCTTCAACCGGAGTTGTCGTCGACTTCTGAAAGAAGAGCGGGACAATCTCCAGCAGACCACCCCAGATTACGGTCAGGATGGTAAGAATGATGAGTAGGCCAACGCTTTTCTCAATTTGCTCATGCTTGATCATTATTATCTCTCCCCAATCAGGCGTGATGACCGGCAGTTACAGGCACAACAACGTCCTGGATCTTGCCACCAGCCATGGTTTTGAACATGTT
>JAUYQT010000598.1 GCA_030697085.1 Azonexus sp.
AGCCGCGGTCGACACCCCCAATCTCGATCCCTACCTGAAATCCGCCCTGCAGGAAGTGCTCGGCGGCTGGCAAGCCACGTACTGCCACCCGAATTCGATTTCCGTCGATTTCTACCCGTTGACCGTACCCGGCTGCCTGACCCACTGATTTTTATAAGGAGAAACCAACAATGTCCCGTTACACCGGCCCCCGCCTCAAAGTCCTTCGCGCCCTCGGCGTTGATCTGCCCGGCCTTTCCCGCAAATCCATGCAGGAACGCCCGACCCCGCCCGGCCAACATGGCCTGAAAAAAATGAGCAGTCGCAAATCCGAATTCGGCCAGCAACTGATGGAAAAACAAAAGCTGCGCTACAACTACGGCCTGACCGAAGGGCAGCTGCGCCGCGTCGTCGTCGATGCCAAGAAACATCGCGGCGCCACCGGCAACAAACTGGTGGAGTTGCTTGAACGTCGCCTCGACAACCTCGTTTTCCGGGCCGGCTTCGCCCCCACCATCCCGGCCGCCCGCCAACTGGTCAGCCACGGCCACATGGCGCTGAACGGCCGCCGCGTCACCATTCCGTCAATTCGCCTGCGGGTCGGCGACCAATTCGGTCCAACCGAGCCGGGCAAGAAAATCGATCTCGTCCGTACCACGCTCGAAGCCCCGACGCTGGAGCGCCCCGAGTGGATATCCCTCGACAGCGCGACGCAAACCGCCTGCCTCAGCCATCTGCCCGAGAGCGATGCCGCCCCCTTCCCGCTCGACCTGCAGCGCATCGTCGAGTACTACGCGACACGACTGTAGTTCGGCCAATCAGCTTGGGTTTCGTTGCCAAAACGCGACCCAAGCCCGGTTTGCTATTTCAGTGAGAGAACCCGTGCAAACGACAAAATACGGCATTCGCGCCCCTTTTCTGGGCATCAACCAGCCTCCGGCAGCGCAGGAAATGACCAGCACCAATCTGCAACAAACCGTTGCATCAACCTACGCCGCCAGCGAACTCTTTGGCCTGAAAAACGAAATCGGCATCCTGCATCGTGGCGAACGCTATCAACTGCGGATCACCAGCCTCGGCAAACTGATTCTGACCAAATAGCAGTCAGCCAGCCAAGCTTGCTACTGCGCGCGGCTTTCCCAAGGAAGGTAGTAACGTCACTTTGTTGTCTTGAAAGCTTTCGCATGTCTAGCAGGCCTTTGTTTCCCCCTAAACCTGAATATCTACTTCTCCTGCTGAGCTTTGCACTGGCAAATGCCAGCCAGGCTGCTGAAGATCCCCGAGCAGAAAAAATCCTCGGTGAAATTGTCGTTGGCAACCAACGCGAAGGCAGCGCCAAACGGCCTTTCCTGCGCGATCAGGTGGCGCCGGTTGAAAGCTGCACCGTCGAGGAATTCACCAAATCCGGCGCGACCAATATCAACGAGGCGCTCGACAAGCGGCCCGGCGTCGCCGTCCAGGTCGAATGCTCGATCTGCAACGCCCGCTTCATTTCGCTGAACAACCTGCCTGGCCGCTACACCACACTGCTGATCGATGGCGTGCCGCTCTTCTCGGCGGTGTCACAAGCCTACGGCCTCGATTCGGTCGGCCTGCGCGGCCTGGAGCGGATCGACCTGATGCGCGGCGCCGGCGCCTCCGGCCTGACCCCGGATGCCCTGGCCGGCACAGTGAATATGGTCACCCGTCGCCCGGTCAAGGATGAAGCGATGATTGAAATGGCCATCGGCCAATATGGCAGCCGCCGGCTCGACGCCCAGGTGGCTACCGCCGGTACAGCCGGCGCCATTTCCGCCAATATCCACACCAACAACCACGACTCGGTCGATGGCGACGGCAACGGCGTTTCCGAATACGCCGGTTACGGCCGCAAGCTCGGCGGCATCGGTTTCTTCGTCGACGACCTCGGCGGCTTCAAGATCAAGGGCCGGCTCGATGCCATCGACGAGAAGCGCGGCGGCGGCACGCTGGGCACCGATTACGAGGCGATCAAGGCCAGTCGCAGCGGCAATCCCTTCGATTTCTCCAAAGGCGCAAACGCCTCGCCTTACCGCGACGGCTGGGTCAATCCGACCAACGGCAGCAAGGTTGGTTACAACGACGGCCAGACCGGGCTCTCCGAAATCATTTTCACGAAACGCCAGTCGGCCTATGTCACCGGTGAAAAGCGCCTCGGCGAAGCTGTCTTCAATCTCGCCGCCGGTTACGCCCACCACAATCAGGATTCCTACTACGAAGGCAACGTCTACAAGGCCAAGCAGAATCAGGGATATTTGATGGGCAGCCTCAAGGCGCCGCTGGCCGGCGGCATCTGGACAGCGCTGGCCGACTGGCGCTACGAAGACCTGCGCTCAAAAGCCGAACTGCCCGACGGCACCCCGGCCAACGGCCTCGACAACTACACCTTCCGCACCCCCGGCCTCGGCCTGGCCGCCAACTACGCCTTCTTTGACGACCAACTGGAAATCGGCGCCAACCTGCGCTGGGAAAACCACAACGTCTATGGCAGCCAACTCGCCCCGCGCCTGAACCTACTCTGGCGGCACAACGAACACGCCAACAGCCGAATTTCCGCCGGCCAGGGCTACCGGGCGCCGACCAGTTATTTCGAGCAGGATCACGGCATTCTCGAAACGCTGGTGATCAGGAACGCCACCGATGGCGTCGAGGCATCGAAAAACCTGATGTACACCTTCGACTGGCAGGACGGCGAGTGGAAATTTCTCGGCAACGCGCATTACACCAAACTCGACAACCTGGCTTACCTCGATATCGGCACCACTGAGTCAGTGCTGAAAAGTGCCAGCGAGTCGGTCAAGGTGAAAGGCCTGGACATGCAAATCGGCTACCAGATAACGAAGTCGCTGGCCGCCAGCCTGGGTTTTGAAGCGGCGCACTACGATTTCCCGGTCGGCACGCTGGCCTTTGCCCGCCCGAACCGTCGCGTCTATCTTTCAGCAGATTGGGACAGCGGCGGCTGGGACCTCTTCGTGCGCGCCACCTGGACCGGTTCGCAGGATCTGGCCAAGTTCTACTACCGCGACGAGCCGCACTACAACTTCGACGGCAGCGCCAAGCCCGACAAGAGCCCAGCTTTCTGGACGGTGGATGCCCGCGTCCAGTACGCCATCGACAAACGCTGGGCTGTGTTTGCCGGGGTGGACAATGTGTTCGACTACAAGCAGAGCGATCACGACGGCATGTTGTGGATCAGCGCCGATGGGGCCGTCGACGTCACTCATATTTGGGGGCCGAATCGGGGACGCTACGTTTATGGCGGCTTGCGTTTTGAACTATGAATAGACGCTCCACCAAAAAACTATTTTGCATCAATAACAATTATTCTTATTTACAAACCGCATCACCCCCTATACGATGAGAACCATTCTCAACAAAGGAGATCGTGATGCGTAGTCTGATCCTCAACACCGCAGTCGCCGGCAGCCTGCTTTGGTTGCTCACCGTTGGCATTCCGCTTTAAGCGAAAGGAAATTCTCATGCCGAACAGTTCTTTATGGGCCGGTGCCTTGAGCCTTCTCCTGATTCACAACGAAACCGGCTGCCAGCAGTCCGCACTGAACGCCGCCCGCTTGTTGGAACGCCTCGGTGAAATGGATGGCGTCGATAGCGAAACCCAAACCCTCTGCGAACGGGCCAGCGTCCGCCTGAGCCGACCGAGCGAGACGCAACATGCTTGCGCCGCTTAAAAATCGCGCCATCCTCGAAAAAAAGCCGGAAAAGGCGCCGGCCGATGGCAGTGACCCCGACGACACCGAGCGCCCGAAACACGCCCATCTCGAAACGAGGTCAGCTTGCTGCGCCAGGCAGCAACTCACCTGACGCATCGAGGTGAACTCCCATCGTAAGAACAAGCAAGTTGTGGCACCCGTCCGTCAATAGAGAAAGTCTATCGAGAATATCCAGGCAATCAATTAGTAAAACGTATTGTGTTCTCCTAGGATTAGCGTCAAGGTTTCAATCTAACGTCACGACCAAAGGAGAGTAAAAACATGGATACGAATGATATGAAGAGTGCTGGCAAATGCCCGGTCATGCACGGCGGTGCCACAACGGCCAGCGTGTCAAACATGGCGTGGTGGCCCAAGGCCCTTAACCTCGACATCCTGCACCAGCACGACAGCAAGACCAATCCTCAGGGGCCTGACTTTAACTACCGCGAAGAGGTCAAGAAGCTTGATGTCGAAGCGCTCAAGAATGACCTCAAAGCCTTGATGACCGACAGTCAGGCATGGTGGCCAGCGGACTGGGGCCACTACGGCGGCCTGATGATCCGCATGGCCTGGCACTCGGCCGGCACCTACCGCATCGCCGATGGCCGTGGTGGCGCTGGCACCGGCAATCAGCGTTTCGCCCCAATGAATTCGTGGCCCGACAACGCCAACCTGGACAAGGCCCGCCGCCTGCTCTGGCCGATCAAGAAGAAATACGGCAACAAACTGAGCTGGGCTGACCTGATGATCCTCGCCGGCAACATGGCCTACGAATCGATGGGCTTCAAGACCTTCGGTTACGCTTTTGGCCGTGAAGACATCTGGCACCCGGAAAAAGATCCTTACTGGGGCTCCGAAAAGGAATGGCTCGCCCCCAGCGGCAGTGCCAACAGCCGCTACTCCGGCGAACGTGACCTGGAAAACCCACTCGCCGCGGTCATGATGGGCCTGATCTATGTCAATCCGGAAGGCGTGGACGGCAAGCCCGATCCGCTCAAGACTGCGCACGATATCCGCGTCACATTCGCCCGCATGGCGATGAACGACGAGGAAACCGTCGCCCTGACCGCTGGCGGCCACACCGTCGGCAAGGCGCACGGCAATGGCAGCGCCGCCAACTTGGGGTCCGCTCCCGAGGCGGCTGATCTGGAAGAACAGGGCATGGGCTGGAACAACCACACCAGCCGTGGCATCGGCCGCGACACCATGACCAGCGGTATCGAAGGCGCCTGGACCACCCATCCCACCCAGTGGGATAACGGCTACTTCGACCTGCTCCTCGGCTACGACTGGTGGCTGAAGAAGTCACCGGCCGGCGCCTGGCAGTGGGAACCAATCAACATCCGGAAAGAAGACATGCCGGTCGACGTCGAGGATCCCTCGATTCGCTGCAAGCCGATGATGACAGACGCCGACATGGCGATGAGGTTCGACCCCGAATACCGCAAGATCGCGGACCGCTTCCACAAGGACCCAGCCTACTTCTCGGCAGTCTTTGCCCGCGCCTGGTTCAAGCTGACCCATCGTGACATGGGCCCGAAGGCCCGCTACATCGGCCCGGACGTGCCGCAGGAAGACCTGATCTGGCAAGACCCGGTGCCCGCCGGTCGCAAGGACTACGACGTTGCAGCGCTCAAGGCGAAGATCGCCGCCAGCGGCCTGACGATCAGTGAAATGGTGTCAACCGCCTGGGACAGCGCCCGCACTTTCCGGGGTTCAGACAAGCGCGGTGGTGCCAACGGCGCGCGCATCCGCCTTGCTCCGCAAAAGGACTGGGAAGGCAATGAACCGGCGCGCCTGGCCAAGGTGCTGGCTGTCCTGGAAGGCATCGCAGCACAGAGCGGCGCCAGCGTGGCCGATGTCATCGTGCTGGCCGGCAATCTTGGCGTCGAGCAGGCAGCCAGGGCGGCAGGCTTCGACGTGACCGTTCCCTTCGCGCCGGGCCGTGGCGATGCCACGCAGGAAATGACGGATGTCGAGTCGTTCGATGTGCTGGAACCGCTGGCTGATGGTTTCCGCAACTGGATGAAGAAGGACTACGTGGTCAGCGCCGAGGAACTGCTGCTCGACCGTGCGCAACTGCAGCGACTAAGCGCCCATGAGATGACGGTGCTGGTGGGCGGCATGCGCGTGCTGGACACCAATTACGGCGGCACCCAGCATGGCGTATTCACCGACCGCGTGGGCGCGCTGACCAACGACTTTTTCGTCAACCTGACCGACATGGCCTACACCTGGAAGCCAGCTGGCAGAAACCTGTACGAAATCCGTGATCGCAAGACTGGTGCTGCCAAATGGACCGCGACCCGCGTCGATCTGGTTTTCGGGTCCAACTCGGTGCTGCGCGCCTATGCCGAGGTTTATGCACAGGATGACAACAAGGAGAAGTTTGTACACGACTTCGTTGCTGCCTGGACGAAGGTCATGAACGCCGACCGCTTCGATCTGGCATAAATCTGTCTGTGTATTGATCCCCGCGTTGTCAGGAATTGCAGCGTGGGGATTAATCAGTCGTTGGGAGTGTTTTGCCTACGGCTTATGAGAGTGCCAGCACCAAGAGAGAGCTGGTGAGTATCCATCTTGTTCTGGATAAAGACCTGGATGCCAAGCGATCTACGCATCAGCGCCCCTCAAAACCAGCCAGCACCTCTGCAGGCAACGCGCTATCAAAATCGTCTGCCAAACTAACTTTGTCCTTGAGTACACCGAACTGAATGGAGCGCTTGCGGGGAGTGATTGCCGTCAAACGGACAACCTGCTTGCCGTCACGAGCAATGATGACATCCTCACCTGACTCGGCTTTTTCGACATATTTTGAAAAATGGGTCTTGGCTTCGTAAATATTGACCTGTTCCACAACACCTCCCGATCTGTTCCAGTCTCGTCTACCCTGGAACTAGCCATAAGGCTCATACAAGGGGCTTGGCCTCAGCGGACAATCAAGCCTGTATATTTTGAATTCAGCTGATCTATCGGTGGACTCTAAATACAAACAACAACGTTGTCGCCCATCATGACTTTAGCATCATCACGTGAGTATCTTGCAATGATTGAGCACAGACATCCGACCCCCAACACACAACGACATGTATTAGCTGCAAGCGGCAATCAATGTGCATTCCCAGGTTGCAGCAGATTAATTTTCGACCTTGAACACAGCACACTCATAGGAACCATTGCTCATATCAGAGCTCGCTGTGAGAATGGGCCGCGCTTCGATTACCAACAAAGCGAAGACGAGAATAGATCGTTTGAAAACCTAATGGCGATGTGTTCTGAGCATTCAAAAATCATAGACGGTAGAAACTGGAAAAATTTCTCGATTGAACTTCTATCGGCTTGGAAGCGAGATCACGAGTACGAAATCGCATGTCGCGCTGATCGCTCATGGATCAGAATCCCCAATTGGCTGCGTACCTACCAGGTTGATGGTGGCAAACTTGAGCTGAGCTATTGGATTGACTGTCATTGACCGGCATTATGGAGCCACCGATGATCGGCGTAATGGAGCCAGTTTGAA
>JAUYQT010000603.1 GCA_030697085.1 Azonexus sp.
CAACGCGATCCGCAACTGACCATCAACAGCGGCAGCAAGAAAGGCACGCTGCTTTTCCCGTGGAGCTACGGCGTCGTCCTCGCCAACATCAGCCGCAGGCAATTCGACAGCACCAATCTCGGCGAAGTCATCGAGCCGCAGCGCGTCATCTGTCAGGATGAAATGACCGAAAGCGTCGACGCCGAAGCCTTTCAGGAACGCCTGTGGGGCATGCTCCCCTTCACCCGCAGCGTGCCGCTCGCGCTGCCGCAGATCGACCGCATCCGCTGGCACCTGTTTCCCGAAATCCGCATCGCCGCGCCGACGCAAAACGGCCTGTTCGACGATCAGGAAGCGGCAATTCCCGACCTCGTCCGCGTCATGGATATCCAGCAGGAGCAGCTCGCCCGCAGCCTCGGCGAAGGCCACCGCGTCATCCACGGCGTCGCCGGCAGCGGCAAGACGCTGATCCTCGGCTACCGCGCCGAACATCTCGCCAAAGTCTGCGCCCGGCCCATCCTCGTCCTCTGCTACAACCGCACCCTGGCCAAACGCCTGGCCTGCACCATCGCCGCCAAAGGGCTGGCCGACAAGGTGCTGGTGCACACCTTCCACCAATGGTGCCGGGCGCAACTCGTCGCCTACAACGCCGGCCTGCCGGAGAGCAATGGCGACCATAATTTTTACGCCGCCGATCTGGTCGACCGCATCATTCGCGCCGTCGACGCCAACATCATCCCCGCCGGCCAGTACGACGCCGTGCTGATCGACGAAGGCCACGACTTCCAGCCCGCATGGCTCAAGCTCGTCGCCCAAATGGTCAACCCGAGCACCAACTCGCTGCTCGTCCTCTACGACGACGCCCAATCCATCTACGGCCGCGAAAAGCGCGGCAAACTCAGCTTCAAGAGCCTCGGCATCCAGGCCCAGGGCCGCACCACCATCCTCAAGATCAACTACCGCAACACGCAGGAAGTCCTCGAACTGGCCAGCGGCATCGCCAGCGAACTGCTCAAACCCAGCGCCTCGGACGAAGACGGCGTACCGCTCGTCGCCCCGATCAGCGCCGGCCGCCACGGCCCCAAACCGCTGCTGATCAAGCTGCCGAGCATTCAGGAAGAAGCCCACTACATCGCCAACCACCTCAAGGAAGCCCACAAAACCGGCACCCCGTGGAGCGACATGGCGGTGATCTACCGCGACTACGGCATCGGCAAACCGGTACTGGCCACGCTAAGAAAAGCCGGCATCCCGGTGACCTATCAGGACGACATCACCTTCGCCGAAAAGGAAGACACCGTGAAATTCCTGACCATGCATAGCTGCAAGGGGCTGGAGTTTCCGCTGGTGGCGATACCGGGGGTGGGCCGGACGAAAGTGGATGAGGGGCGGAAGGATGAGGAGGCGCGGTTGTTGTATGTGGCGAGGACTCGGGCCACTCGGGAGTAGGAAGTAACAAAGAAATGACTTCGATTTTTTAGACTTAAAAAGGCAATTAACGTGAAAATAAGAATATCTAAAATACTAATTGAAAATTTCAAATCATTTGAAAAACTAGAAATGATTCCAAACGAATCATTCAATATAATTATCGGCGAAAACAACGCCGGAAAATCGACACTTTTTGAAGCAATACACTTATGGGAAAGATGCTATAAAGGCTTGATACAGACCAATAAAAAGGATTTTTATCAAGTTAGCGGGACGACAAGCCGCTACATATCTTACCAAGATCTTGACTTCCTACGATTGGCAAAAGATGAAGATCTATTCAACAAATCGACCCGTGCAAAAGCAACAATATCAATAACACTTACAGTTGATGGAGTTTCATTTGACCTTGGCATCAACATATCATCTCCCGCAACAATAATTAACGCTTTCTATAGAATTCAACCTGTCAACCCAGCTGATTTTTCAGGTTTCGCAAAACATTTAGCTAAGGATGGAAAGAAATTAGATGAGGCCATCTTTATTTACCAAACACGCCCCGTTGCCAACGTTAGTCAAAACGAGCCATATCTCAATGAAGGCCAGATAAAGAAGAAAATTCAGCGAGGCCAATCACATGAGGTTCTTAGAAATAAGATTACTCTGAAACACGACAGTCAATCAAAATTAGAAGAAAGTATGTCAAAGATATTGGGTAAGCCAGTTATTTTTGAACTCCCGTCAAAGTCAAGGAGAGCCAAAGACGAATATATAAGCCTGCTTGTGAAGTCAGGAGGCAAGAGCCTAGATATTCATCTACAAGGCAGTGGATTTTTACAGGTGGCTGAAATAATTTCAACTATTGAATATATAGATGCACCATTAAAATTATTACTAGTAGACGAGCCAGATTCACATATTCATTGTAAATTACAGAAAAACTTAATTGATCATCTACGAGAAATAGAAGATAACCAATTTTTTATCATCAGCCACAATGATCAGTTCGTGACCAACGCGAATGACAATGAAGTTTTTTTTCTGAATCATGAATCTAAGAAAACAGGCAAGTTATCGCCGATACCATCGTCAAGTTTCGACTCTATAAAAATGGCACTTGGTGGCGTAATCATGGCTCTCGAGAAACTTAACAACGCAAGTCATATAGTCTTTGTAGAAGGTACGGATGACGCCAAGTACATCGATCAGATTATTTCCAGATACAACACTATCTCAGGAAACAACAAAACGCTTGATCACTGTCATTTCTTCCCTCTTAGGGGCAAAGATAATATCTTAAAGAAACTTGAATACAATAAACGCACGCTATCTGGACTTTTTAATGGAAAGTCTTACATGGCAGTATTTGATCGAGACTTCTCAACAGATGACATAGACCTAAAGCTAAAATCAGACATAAAGAACAAACTTGGAAAATCATCTGCAGCATGCTACAGCCACAACGGTTATTGTATTGAATCATCAATTTTTTCAGAAGCCGATTGTATTAATAGACTAATATGCCTACTGACAATAAACGACGAACAGAAAGACAGTGTTTCAAACTACACCACTGAATTTTTTAACAAGATAAAAGCAGAAATAAAATCGGTCGCATCTGAAACCTACTTAGCTCTCAAAGAATCATTTAAAGGGCAAAAATCAAACAGACCCGAATTTGAAAGTTTAGAATTTGATGATTTCGTTCGCGACATTTTATCCCCTCGTTTTCGAATACAAAATGTAATGACGAAAAGCATAATTAGGGATTATGTAATTCATATGGAAAGCCGTATTGGAAGCTCTCTATTTCTCAGGCAAGACAATGATCCAGACACAGTTTCTAGTAACTTATTTTTGTTGTACATTGACAATATTAATCACTTGGAAACTGACATGACTCCATTCCTTGAAATTCTTAAAGTTGTAGCTTCTATTGAAATAGAAACAGAGTTAGCGTAGATATAATTCAATGAGAGTTAACAAGAAAATTAAATGGGTCACCCATTATTGCTCCGGCCCTGTGAAGTATTAACTGTTCGCCCTGTTTTTCCCAGCGGATTGCAGGATTTCAACCTTGTTGGCTCTACCAATACTCATGACTTCATCGGGCCTGATCAATAGTCGGCCCGCACCGAATAGAGGGTCGGGTTCGATTAAAAGGTCAAAGGGGTCTGACCCCTTTCTTTGTGGTCGACCTCGCCTAAAGTGCTTTTTTCATTGAATATTTATATGTGTTGCGGCTGAATATTACCCGTAGCTCAATAGTTTCCCTTTCGCTTGAGAGAATTCATCTTCACTTAAGATGCCGCTTTCTCGTAACGATTGGAGTTGCCTAATCTCTTCCGCTAGATTGAGTGAGGATTCCGTTTTTGAACTCTTGTTCGATTCAGCGTAACCGGTAACTCCCCGGCGTTCTTGCCTATGTCCGAAGAGTATGCAAGGGCGATCGCAACGGATTGTCTGCGAAGAGTTGCTTCCATAATCGCGGCGTCAGTTCCGCTACACGACTGGCTGGATGCTGTCCAACAC
>JAUYQT010000612.1 GCA_030697085.1 Azonexus sp.
TTCTCCGCAAGCCCTCACCTTGATCGCCATTTCGCGACTGGCCGAGCATTTCAATGACGAATACGGGCGCATGCGCAGCAATCCCGAATGGGAAAGAACGAGTGAGCAGGTACTTGATTTTCTGGGCCTGCAGGAAACCGAGTACCTTGATTTGCGAGATGAACTGGAAGTCATGATCCGCTGAACAGACCAAAGTCGTCAGGTTTGAATAATCGGGAGGCTGCCCAAGGCTGGCTTCCCCCATTAACGCCCTTGTCAGAGTGCGGCGTTGGAAGAATAACGAGGTCAGACTCGACACCTGCGGTCAACACCAAAAAAACGGCAAAATAGAATAAAAGGGGTCACCCCTTTGCTATTTCACACATCAAGCCCGGATGAGTATTCAGTTGCAACCAATTGCCAGGCGAGCGCGTCAGACAACTCGACGCAGCATCATCAGCATAGCGCCGCTGAGCGCTGCAGCCGACCTGAAAACCCAGCCCCGCAAAGCCAAACAACCTTCGACAGCAGTCACCCGACCAAGACACATCGAGCCCGCCCATGGCAAACATCCGGCCCCTGCCCTTCCCGTTAATCCACCTGCTGCTGGCGTTCACCATTTGGGCGAGCGCGCTGCATGCCCCAATCGCCGTCGCCGAGACGATCGCCAGCGAAAAGCAGCGCTTCAAGGTGGTTAGCCTCACCGAGGGGCTTGAGCATCCCTGGGGACTCGCCTTTCTGCCCGATGGCCGCCGGCTCGTCACCGAGCGGCCGGGCCGTTTGCGCCTGATCGGGCCGGATGGCCGACTCGACCCGCAAGCAATCAGCGGCCTGCCGCCGATTGTGGCGAAGAATCAGGGCGGCCTGCTCGATGTCGCGCTGCACCCGGATTACCGGCGTAACGGCTGGCTCTACCTCTCGTATGTCGGCGAAGGGCCGGATGGCTACGGCACCGAGGTCTTGCGCGCCAGGCTGGAAGGCCACGCCCTGCGCGATCTTCAGGTGCTTTTTCGCCTGCAGCCGAAGTCGTCCACCAGCCACCATTTTGGTTCGCGTCTGGTCTTCGATCAGAAAGGCTATCTGTACATCACGCTCGGCGACCGGGGCGACAAGGACCGGGCGCAAAAACTCAATGACCATGCCGGCTCGGTGATCCGCCTGCATGACGATGGCCGGGTTCCGGCTGACAATCCCTTCGTCGGCCAGGCCGCAGCAAAGCCCGAGAAATTCACGCTGGGCAACCGCAATCTGCAAGGCGCTGCGCTGCATCCAACGAC
>JAUYQT010000775.1 GCA_030697085.1 Azonexus sp.
TTCAAACGCGCCAGCGCTGCCTCGCGGCTATCCACACCGGCCTTCTTCCATTCTTTCGGATTACGCTTGTAAAGCTTCTCGGCGATCAGCATCAAACCGTCGATTACCTCAGTCCGATTGGTATCGGCCATGCGGTCAACCTCGGATTTGGCCAGATATTTAACATCGACCGTCGTATCGCTGCGGCCAGCCTTGTCCATCTTCGTCACACAAGCGGTGAGCGAGCATGCCAAAAGGATGGCCAGCCAGCGCATCAGGGGGTTTTGCTCTTGACATAACCGATCGCGAGCGGGATCAGCGAGGAAACAATGATGCCGACAATAATCAACGACAGATTAGCCTTGACCCAGGGCATATTGCCTAGCCAGTAGCCGGCCAGACACAGCGAAACAACCCAGCTCAGCGCGCCGATCAGGTTGAAAAGGGTAAATTTGGCGTAAGACATCGCGCCAATGCCCGCGACAAAAGGGGCGAAAGTGCGAAACAGCGGCAAAAAACGCGAAATCACCAGCGTCTTGCCCCCATGTTTTTCATAAAACACATGCGTCTTCAACAACGCCGCCTTGTTGAAAAACCGGGAGTTTTCCCACTGGAAAACCTTCGGGCCAAAATAACGGCCAATCTGATAATTAACCATGTTGCCAAGAATTGCCGCCGTGGTGAGAACGCCAATCAGCAGCGTGATTTCCATGCCACCTTCGCCAATGGCGGCCAGCGCCCCAGCGACAAAAAGCAGCGAATCGCCAGGCAGAAAGGGCGTCACGACAAAACCCGTTTCGGCAAAAACAATGAAGAACAAAATGCCGTAAATCCACAGTCCATATTGCTGCACCAGTATCGCCAGATGCTTGTCGAGATGCAGCATGATGTCGATGAATTGCGTCAGGAATTCCATGTGGGTGCGCCAGGCGGTGAAAAGAGCGCAATTTTACCCCAAGGTATAATCCGCCCATGCCGACGATTACCCGCCTCCCCGACCTGCTGATCAGCCAGATTGCTGCCGGCGAAGTGGTCGAAAGACCCGCCTCCGTGCTCAAGGAACTCCTCGAAAACAGCCTCGATGCCGGCAGCAAGGCGATCCAGGTGCATCTTGAAGAAGGCGGCATCAAGCTGATCCGCATCACCGACGATGGCTGCGGCATCGCCAGGGAACAACTGGCGCTGGCGCTGACCCGCCATGCCACCTCCAAAATATCGACACTGGCAGATCTTGAACAGGTCGGCACCCTCGGTTTCCGTGGCGAAGCGCTGGCCTCGGTCGCCTCCGTCGCCCGGCTGACGCTGTCGAGCCGCGAACACGGCAGTAGCCACGCCTGGAAGCTGAAGGCTGAAACCGGCGCCGAGCCCGAACCGGCGGCGCTGATGGCCGGCACCGTGGTCGAAATGCGCGATCTCTATTACAACACCCCGGCCCGGCGCAAATTTCTCAAGGCCGAAGGCACCGAATTCGCCCACTGCGCCGACGCCGTGCGCCGTCTGGCAATGACCCGGCCGGATGTCGCCTTCAGCCTGACCCACAACGGCCGCAACCTGTTCCAGCTCGCACCGAGCGACAACACGCGGCGCATCGCCGACATCCTCGGCGACGACTTCATTGGCGCGGCTCGCCCGCTGGCAGTCGCGGCCGGCCCGCTTTCGATCAGCGGTTTCGCCATCGACCCAACCCGCGCCAGCGAGGCCAAGGACGGCCAGTACGTCTTCGTCAATAAGCGCTTCGTCCGCGACAAGGTGATCGCCCACGCCCTGCGCGAAGCCTACCGCGACGTGCTGCACGGCAGCCGCCAGCCCGCCGTCTGCCTGTTCGTGACGATCGACCCGGCGCTGGTCGACGTCAACGTACACCCGGCGAAAACGGAAGTCCGTTTCCGCGATTCGCGCGCCATGCACCAGTTCATCTTCCACGCCCTGCAGCGCACGCTGGCCGCGCCGGGGCAAGCAGCGAACGTCGAATTTACGGCGCCACAAAACGCCACGGTCAACCGGGAAAATCAGGCGTTTTCTGCGTCTGCCCATGCCAGTTATGCCGCGCCGCTGCAACATCAAGGCACGCTTGGCGTCAATGAACCCGCGGCGGCGACCTATCTCGCCTTTGCCCGCGCCACGCAAGGGATCGGCCAATCCACCGCCGCCTCCTACAACGCCAGCGCCGCCCCCCAATTCAGCCCGGGAGCCGGGGCCGAGGCCAATAGCCCGCCCCTCGGTTACGCCATCGCCCAACTGCACGGCATCTACGTCCTCGCCCAGAATGCCCGCGGCCTTGTCCTCGTCGACATGCACGCCGCGCACGAGCGCATCCTCTATGAAAAGCTGAAAACCGCTTTCGACAGCCGTCAGGTGGCGACGCAAAATCTGCTCATTCCCGCTATCTTTTCAGCCGATCCACTCGACATCGCCGCCGTCGAAGAACACACCGCAGCCCTGGCTGAACTTGGCTTCGCCATCGCCCCGCTCGGCCCCAACCAGCTTGGCGTACGCAGCGTCCCCGCGCTGTTGCAATCCGGCGACCCCGCTGCCCTCGCCCGCTCACTGATTGCCGAACTGCGCGAACACGGCATCAGCCAACTCGCCACCGCGCGCCGCAACGAGCTCCTTGCGACGATGGCTTGCCACGGCGCCGTGCGCGCCCGCCGCCTGCTGACGCTGCCGGAAATGAATGCCCTGCTCCGCCAAATGGAAGAAACCGAACGCGCCGGCCAGTGCAATCACGGTCGGCCCACATGGACAGAATTGCCTTTGGCGGCATTGGACAAACTGTTTTTACGCGGGCAGTAAGCGGCCGGATAGCTTGCCTTAGGAATACCGACGATATAACTTCCCCGTTCGTGGTGAGCCTGTCGAACCACATGCCCTTCGACAAGCCTGCCTTAGCGATATTCAGGACAAACCGCCAGCCCCGCTTTCAACGTCTCGATGAGCAAACGAACCTTCGGTAGCGCATAACGCCGTTGTGGATAAACCGCCCAGACCGCCGCATTGGGCGGCTGATGCGCCGCAAGCAGCGCAATCAGATCGCCGCGACGCAAAGGATCAAGGACGTAATAATCAGGCAACTGGCACAACCCAAATCCGCGCAACGCCGCATCCAGCACCGCCTGGCCACTGTTGCAGCGCCAGTTGCCACTCGGCCTGAACTGAAACTCACGGCCATCCTGCTGAAAACTCCAGCTATCGCCGGTACCGATCAAGCAATTGTGCTGACCTAATTCCGACAAAGTATGCGGTCGACCGTAGCGTTCGAGATAACCGGGGCTGGCGCACAGATACATGGCGCGCGGTGC
>JAUYQT010000845.1 GCA_030697085.1 Azonexus sp.
AACGACGATTTCTACATCGACCTGCTGCTTTACAACCGCCGCCTGAAAAGGCTGGTGGCCATTGAGCTCAAGTTGGGCGACTTTAAAGCCGCCGACAAAGGCCAGATGGAGCTGTACCTGCGCTGGCTGGCGAAATACGAACAAGAAGCCGGCGAGGCTCCGCCATTGGGCATCATCCTGTGCAGCGGCAAAAAACAGGAGCAGATCGAATTGCTCGAACTGGACGCCAGCGGCATCCACGTCGCCGAATACCTCACCAGCCTGCCACCCAGGGAAGTGCTGCAGGCCAAACTGCATGAAGCCATCGCCCGCTCACGCGCCCGGCTGGAAAACCGTGGGGATAACGCCTGATGGATGCGCAGCAGTTTTTGGCGGAGTTTGGGCATATTGCCAATGCGCCTGGGGGCGTGGCACGGCTGCGGGAGCTGGTAATCCAATTGGCCATTTCAGGCCGGCTTGTAGAGCGTATCGAATCAGAAACTACTACTTCTCAGGCCATCGAAGCGGCCGCTGAGTTACGTCGTGCCTATGAAAAAGAACTTGATCTGCGAGCCACGCGGATGCATCCGCCATTGCACTCGAAACCATTTCCTGTACCCGATCATTGGCAGTGGACTCGCCTAGAACAAATCTGTCTCTACATTCAACGAGGCAAAGGCCCTAAATATGTGGAGAGAAGCTTAACCCACGTCATCTCACAAAAATGCGTGCAATGGTCAGCGTTTGATCTGCCATCCGCACGCTTCGTGGCGGACGACTCATTGGGTTCATACGGCAAAGAGCGATTTCTTTGCGCAGGTGACTTGTTGTGGAATTCGACCGGAACGGGTACTGCCGGTCGTGTGGCAATTTATCAGCCTGATGAGAGTGTCACCGCCGTAGCAGATTCTCACGTTACTGTTGTTCGTCTCGCTAACTGTTCCCCGCGCTATCTGTGGTGTGTAATCGCTTCTCCTTGGGTACAGTCACGTATCGAGCCGTCACACCCTGATTCGCTGGTGTCTGGCACCACGCAGCAAGTGGAATTGAATACCAGCACAGCACGGGCGCTTCCGATTCCTCTTCCTCCAATCCAAGAACAATCCCGCATCGTCGCCAAAGTCGATGAGCTGATGGCCTTGTGCGACAAGCTGGAGGAGCAGCAGCAGGCCCGCCGCAAACTGCAAAACAAGCTGCGCCAGTCCACCCAGCAAGCCGTCGCCAGCGCCACCAGCCCGCACGAACTGCAAACCACCTGGGCACGCCTGGCCGACAACTTCGGGCGGCTGTTTCATGCGCCGGAGGATGTGGCTGATTTGCGGCAGGTAATCTTAGATCTTGCGTTTACAGGCAATATCTCGGAACCGTCAGAAAGAGTCACCTCGGATCTTGTTGAGTCATTACATCTGCGAAAAATGCAGTTGTCTGCGGAAAAACGGATCAAACGAGAAACGCCAGTGATCGATTTTCCGGGTATTGCAGAGATGCTCGGAAGCATCCCTGGCCAATGGGCGTGGGTACGACTTAACGATATTGCTAGTGTCGTACGCGGTGGTTCGCCGAGGCCTGCTGGCGATCCCAAGTTTTACGGCGGAAATATTCCGTTTCTCAAGGTCGCCGACGTCACGGCTGCAAGAGGAATGTTTGTTGAGCGCTTCACTTCTACTATCACCGAAGCTGGCCTAAATAAAACTCGGGAGATTTCCAAAAGGACAGTTCTCTTGACCAATAGCGGTGCCACACTGGGCGTACCTGCAATTTGCGAATTCAGAACGACATTCAATGACGGAATCGCTGCATTTATTGAGTTAAACGATGCGGTTTTCGATAAATACCTCTACTTGTTCCTAAAGTCAAAAACGAAGTGGCTTCAGGACATTGCATCCAGAGGCCAAGGGCAACCAAATCTCAATACCGAGATTATTCGTTCGATGTGGTTTCCTCTGGCGCCGATAAGCGAGCAGTACCGCATAGTCACTCGTGTTTCAGAGCTAATGCGCTTCTGTGATGTGTTGGAAGCGAATCTCAAACATGCGGCAGTGGTTGGGGAAAGAGTCGCGGTTGCAGCCGTCGCTAGCCTCACCGGCATCGCCATCGAACAAGAAGAGGAACCCATGAAAGCCCCGCAAACCGAATTGGTCGCCCCGCTACGCTTGGGCGCCGCCCCCGACATCAAGGCCCAGGCACCGCTGGCTACCATTCTGGCCCGCCACCACGGTGAAATGAGCGCCAAGGATTTGTGGCAACGCTTCGGCGGCGAGATCGACGCCTTCTACGCGCAATTGAAAACCGAGGTGGCTCACGGCTGGATTCTGGAACCGGCTCCCGCCGAAATGCGCGAAAAGCCAGCCGACGCGGTGAGCGCCTGATATGCAGCTGCAGCGCATCCGCATCCCGGCCTTCCGCAATCTGCGCGATCTCGACATTGCCTTCGCTTCGCACTTGCCGCCCGCTGCGGGCGCTCCGGCGGACACCCAGCCCAACCCCATCCGCAGCCATGCGCTGATCGGCCAGAACGGCACCGGCAAGTCCAACCTGATCGAAGCGCTGATC
>JAUYQT010000084.1 GCA_030697085.1 Azonexus sp.
CCATGGTCCCACTGCACATGAATTCGACCGCCTGGGGTGTCCACCACCATGGCCTCCAGCACCCGCGGTTGGACAGCGACTTGACGCCTTTTTGCTTCTCCCATCTGGTGACCTCGATATATCCGTTGAAACTATCTCCCAGTCTAGCTCAAGGCTAATCTGTCCCTTCTCAACTGCCGGAAATAGGGTAATTCCCCCTCAACGACCGTTTGCTGCGGTCAACCCGGAAAACAGACCAAAAATGGACAAGAAATCATTTCTCAAGGCCGGCCATACGCCGACGCTGCTGGCAGCCTTCCTTTATTTCGACCTCGCCTTCATGGTTTGGGTACTGCTCGGACCACTCGGTATTGGTATCGCCAATGATCTGGGTCTGTCGCACGCACAAAAAGGCATGATGGTGGCGACGCCGGTGCTGGCTGGCGCGCTGTTGCGTATCGTCATGGGCATTCTGGTTGATCGCCTGTCGCCGAAAAAGGCGGCGATCATCGGTCAGGTGGTCGTCATTGCCGCGATGGCCTACGCCTGGCAAGTGGGCGTCCACTCCTACGCCGAAGTGTTGATCCTTGGCCTCTTCCTCGGTGTGGCCGGTGCTTCGTTTGCCGCCGCCTTGCCACTGGCTTCGCGCTGGTATCCGGCCGAACATCAGGGCACGGCGTTGGGCATTGCTGGCGCCGGTAACTCCGGCACGGCGCTGGCCGCGCTCTTTGCGCCGGGTCTGGCCGCCGCTTTCGGCTGGGTCAATGTTTTCGGTATCGTGCTGATTCCGCTGACCATCGTGCTGATCGCCTTCATCTTCATGGCCAAGGATGCGCCGGATGCGCCGCCGCCCAAGACTTTTGCCGAATACCTGAAAGTGCTCAAGGACAAGGATGCCTGGTGGTTCATGTTCTTCTACTCGGTGACTTTCGGCGGCTTCGTCGGTCTGGCTTCGTCGCTGGTCATCTACTTCAATACCCAGTACGGGCTTGATCCGAAGATGGCTGGTTTCTTTACTGCCGGCTGCGTCTTTGCCGGTTCGCTGGTGCGCCCGATTGGCGGCAACGTGGCTGACCGCATCGGTGGCGTCAAGTCGCTGACCGTGATGTATATCTTCGCTGCCTTCTTCCTCGGCGTGGTCAGCTTCGATCTGCCGCAAGCCTGGATGGCGCTGGCTGCCTTTGTCTGCGCCATGCTCGCGCTCGGGATGGGTAACGGCGCAGTCTTCCAGTTGGTGCCGCAGCGCTTCAAGAAGGAAATTGGTGTGATGACCGGTCTGGTTGGCATGGCCGGCGGGGTCGGCGGCTTCTACCTGGCCTCCAGCCTTGGTTACTCCAAGCAATTGACCGGCTCCTATCAGTCAGGTTTCCTGATCTTTGCCGCGCTAGCCGTACTGGCGCTGGTCGGCCTTACTGGTGTCAAGACCCGCTGGCGTACCACGTGGGGTGCCAGCCACCTGACCGCAGCCAAGATCTGAGAGGCAGGATCGAGTTGTTAGCTGTTAGGATCAAGGATCGAGTGGCAACCTGCCCACTCGATCCTAACAACTCGATCCTCGATCCTAATAAACCATGCCCTTGATCGTTGAAGTTGGATACGCCTCACTGACCGGGCCGCGCGAACGGAACGAGGACTTTTGTGGCGTGGCCACACCGGAAGGGCAGGAGCTCGATAACAAGGGAATTCTTGCCGCCGTCGCCGATGGCATCGGTGGCCACAAAGGCGGCCGGGAAGCCGCGGAATACACCGTACGCGGCCTGCTTTCCGATTACTTTGCGACGCCGGACACCTGGAGCGTGCCGCGCTCCATTGAAACCGTGACGACGGCGCTGAACCGCTGGGTGATCGCCGAGGGCAGCCGCAACGCCGAGCTGGCGGGGATGGCAACCACCCTTTCGGCCTTGGTCTTGCGCGGCCGGCGCTTCTACACCGCGCACATTGGCGACAGCCGGATCTATCGTCTGCAGCAAGGATTTTTGCAGCAAATGACGGTCGACCACACCTGGGAACATCCGGAACTCAACAATGTGCTTTCCCGCGCCATTGGCCTCGATCCGCGCGTCCTGATGGACTTTTCCGATGGCGATCTTGCGGTAAACGACCGTTTTTTGCTGATTTCCGATGGCATCTGGGGCGTTTTACCGGATGCCTTGATGGTTGAAGTCCTGCTCGATCATCCCGAACCACAGGCGGCCGCTGCGGCCCTAAGCAGCCTGGCACTGGCGCACGGCGGTCATGACAACGCCTCGGCCGTCGTCGTCGATGTACTTGCCTTGCCTGCCGCCAGCCTGCGCGACAGTCTTGAAAGCGAAGCCAGCCTGCCCTTGCCGCACCGTCTGAAAGTTGGCCATGAAATCGATGGCCTGCAAATCGAAGAAATTTTGCATGATGCGCGGGAGAGTTTGCTTTATCGCGTGCGTGATCTACGCAATGGGCAGCAATTGGTTCTCAAAACGCTGCAGCCCGGGATGGTGGGCGATAGCGGCGCGACGGCGGCGCTGTTGATGGAAGCATGGCGCGCACGACGCGTCGTTTCGCCCTTTTTCCCTCAGGTTGTTCCGGTTGAGCAGAAGAGTTGCCTCTATTACCTGATGACCTGGCATGCCGGGGCGACCCTGCAGCACCGGCTCGATGCCGGTCAGCACTTCCCGGTCGGCGAGGGGGCGCGGCTGGGCATCGCCTTGCTCAAGGCAATCGCCACCTTGCATCGACTCGATATCGTGCATCGCGATATCAAGACCGACAATATTCATCTTGGTCAGGATGGCGTACTCCGACTGCTTGATCTCGGCGTCGCCATCAGCCTTGGCGAGCGCCGGGCGGATGATCCGATCGGCCAGGCGGGCACGCCGTCTTACATGGCCCCGGAACTGTTCGATAATCCCCAGCCGCAATTCGCATATGACTTGTATGCGGCGGGCGTGACGCTTTACCACTTGTTGACCCGAAAATATCCCTACGGTGAGATCGAGCCTTTTCAGTCACCCCTATTCGGCGAACCGACGCGGCCCACGCGCTGGCGGCCGGAAATCCCCGGCTGGCTGGAAAATATCCTGCTCAAGGCGGTGGCCAGGGAGGCCCGGGATCGCTTTGAAACGCCAGAAGAGTTTTTGCTGGCGCTTGAGCGTGGCGCGGCCCGGCCGATCGCGGCGCCCGGTCGGCAGCCTCTGGTTCGGCGTAATCCACTCAAACTTTGGAAAATCGTTGCGGCAGCGTCGCTGGTGATCAATTTTGTGTTGTTGCTGATTCTCTTGCGGTAAAGTTCACCCCATGAAAACTGCACTCATTCTCTTCGCCCATGGCGCCCGCGACCCCGAGTGGGCCAATCCGATGCGTTGCGTTCAGGCCGCTGTTCGCCAGCGCGTCACCGACGTGCCGGTTGAACTCGCTTTCCTCGAATTCATGAAGCCTACTCTGCCTGAATGTGCCGCCCAATTGGTTGGCGAAGGGGCCAGCAAAGTGGTGATTTTGCCAATGTTCATCGCACGCGGTGGGCATTTGAAAAATGAAGCTCCGGAAATACTGGCGATGTTGCGGTCAACCTATCCTGATGTCGAATTTTCGATGAGTGGCCCCATTGGCGAAAACGAAATCGTCATTCAGGCCATGGCGACAGCAGGTTTGGAGCTCGCTGGCCTGTAGCTTGCTTGGTAAGCGCCATGCTTACTGTACTCGTGATTGATGAATCCCGTTCCCGCGCTGGCGAAATCTGTGCCGGGCTGGCCCTCGCCGGTTATCAGGTGGCCGCCATTCTGGCGGGTGCCGATAATTTGACCGCCGAGGTTGAACGCTTGCAGCCAGATGTCATTTTGATCGATACCGACAGCCCGAGCCGCGACACCCTGGAAAACCTCGCGGCAATGAACAAGAGCATGCCGCGTCCGGTCGTCGTCTTCACGCAGGAAGAAGCGCAGTCAACCATGCGTGATGCGCTCAAAGCAGGTGTTTCAGCCTATGTCGTTGATGGCCTTGACCCCAAGCGTATCCGGACAATTGTTGATGTCGCGCGGGCGCGTTTTGAGGATACCCAGGCTTTGCGACGCGAACTTGACGACGTTTCCAAAAAGCTTTCCGACCGCAAACTGGTCGACAAAGCCAAAGGTGTGCTGATGAAAGCTCGCGGTCTCGATGAGGATGCGGCTTATCACGCCATGCGCAAACTGGCGATGGAGCGTGGCCAGACTTTGGCCAAAGTGGCGCGCGATGTCATCGACATGGCGCGCGTGTTGCTCTAAAGCTGTGCGGGTGGATGGCTTGTTGCACTGCAACAGTGCATGGATCAATGAGCCATTGCTTACTCGATGTTGTAGCTAACCCCATGAAAATAAAGTAAATACAAATAACTAATCCTAATTGTCTATTCTGGCACGACCATTGCAATAGTTAATTCGAAGCCCGGTCAATGCTGGCCGGGCAAGCGTTAGGCGAAAGCTGTCGTACAGGACAAGGGCGTCCATCCAAACTACCGATTGGCAGTGCGGATGTGACGCCTTTTTTATTTGTGAGGTTAATGACCATGCAACGGAAAGCGACCGGCTGCTTTAAGGCGACAGGCCGGTTTTTCAGTGCGGTGGCATTGCCATGCCCGAGGGAGAGATACTGATGTCCGAGGCTTGCAAGAACCATCAAGAACCTAGCCATGCCGCGTCGAACGCGCCGGAAATGAAGGAGGTTCGGGTCGGCTTCATGCCGCTCACCGATTGCGCCTCGCTCGTTATGGCTGCGCTAAACGGTTTCGATAAAAAGCATGGTATCAAGATCATTCTCAGCAAAGAGCCCTCCTGGGCCTCTGTCCGCGACAAGCTGGTCAGTGGCGGGTTGGATGCGGCTCATGCCCTCTATGGCCTGATTTATGGTGTCCAGCTTGGCATCGGCGGGCCGAAAAAAGACATGGCAGTCCTCATGTCGATCAACCAGAACGGGCAGGGCATTACCCTTTCCCATCAACTGCGCACGGCAGGTGTCACCGATGGCGCCTCGCTGGCGCAACTGGTAGCGAACAAGGCACGGGTGTACACCTTTGCCCAGACCTTCCCGACCGGAACCCACGCCATGTGGCTGTACTACTGGCTGGCCAGTTACGGTATCAACCCGCTCCGCGACGTCCGGATCATTACCGTGCCGCCCGCGCAGATGGTTGCCAACATGCGTATGGGTAATATCGATGGTTGCTGCGTCGGTGAGCCGTGGAATAACCGGGCCATTCTCGACCACATTGGCTTCTCCGTCGCCACATCGCAGGAAATTTGGCCCGATCACCCGGAAAAAGTCGTCGGGACGACCGCGGCGTGGGCTGACCGTTACCCGAATACCGCACGGGCGCTGGTTGCTGCCGTTCTCGAAGCAAGTCGCTGGATCGACGCCTCGCTCGCCAACAAGCAGAAAGCGGCGGAAACCATCGCTCAGGCAGCCTACGTCAATACCGATACCGAAGTCATCGTCGCCCGCATGCTCGGGCGCTATCAGGATGGCCTGGGCAAAAGCTGGGATGACCGGAAGCACATGAAGTTCTTCGCTGATGGTGCGGTCAACTTTCCCTATCTCTCTGACGCAATGTGGTTCATGACCCAGCACAAACGCTGGGGTTTGCTCGAGGACGATCCTGATTACCTGGCGGTGGCCAAATCGGTCAACCGCATCGATATCTACCGGCAGGCGGCCGAACAACTTGGTATCGGCCTGCCGACCAGCGCCATGCGCAGTAGTCGCCTGCTCGATGGCGTGCTTTGGGACGGTTCAGACCCGCAAGGGTACGCCGCTTCATTTGCTGTACAGGCAAACAACACATTGGTTTGAAACGTTTTTTCTAAAAGGAGCAGGGTCCATGAAACAGCATCTGAAGACGGAAGTCCGGGTATCTCCCGCCGTGCGGTTCGCCCGCGGCATACTGACAACCGCCGTCGTGGCCGCTTTTGCGGTCAGTGCGCCGGCGATGGCTGCCAAAGCCAAGATCGAAAAACCGGACCTCAAGTTCGGCTTCATCAAACTGACCGATATGGTGCCGCTGGCTGTTGCCTATGAGAAAGGCTATTTCGAGGACGAGGGCCTGTTCGTCACCCTTGAAGCCCAGGCCAACTGGAAGGTGTTGCTTGATCGCGTCATTTCGGGCGAACTCGACGGGGCTCACATGCTCGCCGGCCAACCGCTGGGTGCGACCATCGGCTACGGCACCAAGGCCAATGTCATCACCGCATTAAGCATGGACCTGAATGGCAATGCGATCACCGTATCCAATGCCGTGATGGAAAAACTCAAGGTCAAGCTGCCGAAGCAGCCCGATGGCAAGCCAGTGCATCCGATCAAGGCGGATTACCTGAAAGCGGTGGTCGACGACTACAAGAAGGAAGGCAAGTCCTTCAAAATGGGCATGGTCTTCCCGGTCTCGACGCACAATTACGAACTGCGTTACTGGTTGGCGTCCGGCGGCATGAACCCGGGTTACTACGCGCCGTTGAAAGGTGACACCGCTGGCACCGTGGGTGCGGACGTCCTGCTCTCAGTGACCCCGCCGCCGCAGATGCCTTCGACCATGGAGGCCGGTACGATTGATGGTTACTGCGTCGGTGAACCGTGGAATCAGCAGGCCGTGTTCAAGGGCATCGGTGCGCCAATCATTACCGACTATGAAATTCAAAAGAACAACCCGGAAAAGGTTTTTGGCGTCACTCAGGAATGGAACGACAAACACCCGAACACCCATAAGGCGGTGGTCAAGGCGATGATTCGCGCTGCCTACTGGCTGGATGCGGAGAATGACAAGAATCGTCAGGAAGCGGCCAAGATGATTTCGAAGCCGAGCTACGTCGGCGCCGATTACAAGGTTATCGCCAACAGCATGACCGGTACCTTTGAGTACGAAAAGGGCGATGTGCGCAGGGTGCCCGATTTCAATGTTTTTTTCCGTTATAACGCGACCTATCCCTACTACTCGGATGCCATCTGGTATCTGACCCAGATGCGTCGCTGGGGCCAGATTCCCGAGTTCAAGCCGGATGCCTGGTACAAGGATATTGCGAAGCAGGTCTATCGCCCGGACATCTATGCGGCGGCGGCGAAAGAGTTGATAGCCGAGGGCAAGATGAAGGCTTCCGACTTCCCGGATTTCACCAAGGAAAGCGGTTTCAAGCCCACGCAAAATGACTTTATCGACGGCGTTGCCTATGACGGTTCGAAGCCGAATGCCTACATCGATAGCCTGAAAATCGGTTTGAAGGGCAAGGATAAAGTCAAATAACAGCAACCTGTGGCGGCTGGTCGCTGCGGTGGCCTGCTGCCAGTAACGGGGAAGTTCTTGAACCAGAGAACGCTTCGAGAGCAGTGCAAATGACGGGTGAAAAAATGCTAAATCAACTTGCAAACTTCTTCAATAAAACGGGCCTCACGTGGTTTGTGCCATTTGTCCGACTTGCGGCGGGTGAAGATCCTCGCGAGCAAATGCGTGAGATTCTCCTGCAGATTGGCGTGCCAATTTTGGCGTTGGCTATTTTCCTCGGTGCCTGGAGTGTGCTGGCATCCGGCGTGCAAACCAGCCTGGGTGAAATTCCTGGTCCGGCTCAGGTGCTGGAAGAGGCCAAGGGACTGGTGGCCGATCATTATGTTGAGCGTGAGAAGGAAGCGGCCTTCTACGAGCGGCAAAAGAAGCGTGTTGCCGAGGCGCTGGCGGAGGATCCAACGGCTGATACGACGATGCGCAACTGGACCGGTAAGCGGACCTATTTCGACCAGATATTCACCAGTCTCTATACGGTTTTTACTGGCTTTGCGATTGGTACGGTGATCGCCATTCCTCTGGGGATTCTGTGCGGCCTGTCGCGCGTCTTCCAGATTGCGATCAACCCGCTGATCCAGATTTTTCGTCCCGTCTCGCCTTTGGCCTGGCTGCCGATCGTGACGATCGTGGTCAGTGCGATCTACACCAGTCAGGATCCGATGTTTGAAAAGTCCTTCATCGTTTCCGCCATCACCGTCACTTTGTGTTCCTTGTGGCCGACATTGATCAATACCGCGGTTGGCGTGGCGTCGATCGACAAGGATCTGATCAATGTCTCAAAGGTGCTGCGTCTCTCAGCATGGACCAAAGTAACGAAAATTGTGCTGCCCTCATCACTCAAACTGATTTTTACCGGTTTGCGTCTCGCCCTTGGTGTGGGCTGGATGGTGCTGATTGCCGCTGAAATGCTGGCGCAAAACCCTGGGCTCGGCAAGTTCGTCTGGGACGAGTTTCAGAATGGCAGTTCGCATTCGCTCGGTCGCATCATGGTCGCCGTCTTCACGATTGGCCTGGTGGGTTTTCTGCTTGATCGCATCATGAATACGCTGCAGCAGCTGGTTAGCTTCGGCGATACCGGTCACTAATCAAGGAGGTCGTCATGAAGCTTGCAGAACTGAACATGGCATTGGAAGCCAAGGCCGATGTGGGACCGGCATTTCTTGAGCTATCCAATGTTTCCAAGTCCTACGGCGTCGGAGCGCATGAGACGGTGGTGCTGAAAGACATCAACCTAAAGATTCGTGAAGGCGAATTTGTGGCGATTGTCGGTTTTTCAGGGAGCGGCAAGACGACCCTGATTTCACTGATCGCCGGATTGATTTTGCCGGATAGCGGCAAAATACGGCTCAAAGGCCAGGAAGTTTCCGGCCCGGGGCCTGATCGCGGCGTGGTTTTCCAGAGCTATTCGCTGATGCCCTGGATGACCGTTCGCCAGAACGTGGCCCTGGCGGTGGATCAGGTGTGCCGGGACTTGCCGGCCGCGGAGCGGAGTGCCCGTGTTGAAAAATATGTCGACATGGTCAACCTGACGCATGCGCTTGATCGTCGCCCCTCGGAGTTGTCCGGTGGGATGCGCCAGCGCGTCTCGGTGGCCCGTGCCTTGGCGGCGAGTCCGGAAATTCTCCTGCTTGACGAGCCGTTGTCGGCGCTCGATGCGCTGACGCGGGGGAATCTGCAGGAGGAAATTCTGAGTATTTGGGAAAAGGAAAAAAAGACGGTGGTCCTGATTACCAATGATGTGGACGAAGGCCTGCTCATGGCAGATCGGATTATTCCGCTTAATCCGGGGCCGGGGGCGACCTTTGGCCCCGAATTTGAGATCAACATTTCGCGGCCGCGGGATCGTAGTGCGATGAATCACGATCCGGAATTCAAGCGTCTGCGCAAAGAGGTCACCGAGTATCTGATGAAAATGGGCGCGGCGCAGGTTGATGGTCAGGCCATCAGTGTCGGTCTGCCGAGCGTGCTGCCCAATACCAGTACTGAGTACGAGCAGAAGAGGCTGGGCACGGCGCCAGCAGCGGTGCAGCCCAACCAGAACCGTTACGTCGAATTTTCGCAAGTTTCGAAAATTTATCCGACCAAGAAGGGGCCGCTGACGGTGGTCGAAAAATTCGACCTGCGGATGAAACGCGGCGAGTTCATTTCCGTAATTGGTCATTCCGGTTGCGGAAAATCAACGGTTTTGTCGATGATTGCCGGCCTGAACGAGATCAGTGAAGGCGGTATCCTGCTCGACAATCGCGAAGTCGTTACGGCGGGGCCCGACCGTGGGATCGTCTTTCAGGCCCCAAGTCTGATCCCGTGGTTGAGTGCTTACGAGAATGTCGCGCTGGGGGTGGAGCAGGTCTACCCGCATGCTTCGGCCGTCGAGCGCAAAGATATTGTCATGCATTTTCTCGGACGCGTCGGCCTGGCTGAGGCCCGCGACAAAAAGGCTTATGAGTTATCGAACGGCATGAGGCAGCGGGTGGGCATTGCCCGCGCCTTTGCCTTGTCGCCAAAGCTGCTGCTGCTTGATGAGCCGTTCGGCATGCTCGATTCGCTGACCCGCTGGGATCTGCAGGAAGTGCTGATGGAGGTGTGGAGTCGCGATCAGCTGACGGCCATGATGATTACCCACGATGTCGATGAGGCCATTCTCCTCGCCGACCGGGTTGTGATGATGACGAACGGCCCGCGGGCCAGAGTTGGCAAGATTCTTGAAGTCGATTTGCCGCGTCCCCGCTCACGCAAGATGCTGCTGGAGCATCCGGATTACTATCGACTACGTGAAGAGTTGCTCAGTTTCTTGTCGGAGTGCAATCACGCCTAAACGGCTGCTTCGTGTGAATGCTGAGTTTTAAGAAAGCTAAGCATTGCCCGTCGGCTTAAACCGGCGGGTTTTTTACTTTGATCCATCTCCTTGCCTTTTAAGCGTCGGGAGCGCTATGGTTAGCGCCACTTCGTCATGGATTAAATCAGATGTTCTCTGAAACCGGCAAAATATCGCGCAAGATATTCAGTGTGTTGCTGGTTTTCTTCCTGATTGCGACTGCCGCTATTGGTATGACGCTGGTTATTTCCTGGCAACTGGAAGGCGTTGCGGCAGCGATTAATGATGCCGGTAGTCAGCGGATGCGAACTTACCGCATTGGTCATCTGATGGCGCGCGGGTTGGGCAATGCCGTACTGGATACGGCCAAAGCCAAGGAGATCGCCGAAGAGGTTGATTATTTCGAGACGGTACTTGGCGATTTGCAACTCGGCGACTCCGAGCGTCCGCTTTCAGGGCCCCGCAATGGGGATGTGCAAAACCAGCTCACTGATGTTCAGCGGGCCTGGCGCGGCACGGTGCGGCCGCTGGTGCTGGCGTATTTGTCTGCCGATCAGGCTCAGCGCGCCTTGACCCTTGATCGATTTGACCGCGAGCTTGAGCCCTTTGTTCATCGCATCAACCAGCTGGTACTGGTGATGGAACGCAGCTATGTCGATGACACGAATTTACTGCGGACGATGCAGGTTAGCCTGGTTTTGCTGGCCATATTGGGCACGATCATCCTGATTCGTTTCTTCATTCGGCTGGTTATTCAGCCGGTCAGCGTACTGCATGCCGGCATGCAGCGCATGATTTCGAATGATCTGGCCGTCCGTTTGCCTGTTGATAGCGATGATGAGCTGGGCGGTCTGGCGCATGGCTTCAATCAGATGGCTGAACATCTGCAGCTTGCCTACAGCACGCTGGAGGAGCGGGTCGAGGCGGAAACACGGAGCCTGGCCCAGCGCAACCATGAGCTTGGCATACTTTACACGGTGACTTCTTTCCTCAGCGAGCCTTTGCCTCAAGATGCGCTCTGTCAGGGCTTTCTTGACCAGATAAAATTTGCGCTGGGGGCGGATGCCGGTGCCGTGCGGCTCTATATGGCGGAGTCCCAGAAGCTCAACTTGATCACGCACGACGGTTTGTCCGACTCATTTTTGAAGCGGGAACGTGAGTTGAACTGTGGCGAATGCCTGTGCGGAGAAGTTATTCAAAGTGGCATGCCCGCTGTTTTTGATACGGTCAACCCGCCGGTGGGCATGAAATTGGGGAGTTGCATTCGCGAAGGTTTTGCCACGGCAACTGCCTTTAATATTGTGCACGGCAAGCGCCGGCTGGGGGTTTACAACCTCTATTTTCTCAAGACGCATCCGGTATCGGCGCAGGAAAAAAGTCTGCTTGAAACGATTGGTCAGCATCTCGGGGTCGCCATTGAAAACCAGCGCCTGAGATCGCGCGAGAAAGAGCTGGCTGTTTTTGAGGAACGCAATCTGCTGGCTCAGGAATTGCACGATTCAATTGCCCAGGGTCTGGCTTTTCTCAATATTCAGGTTCAGTTACTGCAGGACTCTTTGCGTCATGGGCGTTCCGATGAGGCCATGCAGACAGCAGGGCAGTTGCGCGAAGGTGTGCAGGAGAGTTACGACGATGTCCGCGAGCTGCTTGTACATTTCCGCGCCCGCGTATTACAGTCTGATCTCGATACGGCCATTGCCAATGCGCTGGTAAAGTTTGAGGGTCAGACTGGTATTGCGACTGAGCTGGCGCAAATCGGCGGCGGTACACCGCTGGCGCCTGCGGATGAAACCCAGGTCATGCATATTGTTCAGGAGTCGCTTTCCAATATTCGCAAACATGCGCAGGCCAATCTGGTAAAAGTGAGCGTGTCGCGAAATTTTGGGGCGATTGAGATTGAAGTTCAAGATGACGGCGTTGGTTTCGATACCGTCAATGAACCCAATGTACAGTCCGATCGGCACGTTGGCCTGAAAATAATGCGCGAGCGCGCCCATCGGGTGGGTGGCGAATGTCAAATAACATCAAAAGTTGGCGAGGGAACGCGTGTCAGAATTACCCTGCCTAAAGAAGCTAGAAAGGCTGTCTGAAATGAGCGAAAAAATCCGTGTACTGCTGGTGGATGACCACACACTTTTCCGTAGTGGCATTAAATCGTTATTGCAGCGCAATAGTGATTTTGAGGTTATTGGCGAGGCGGGGGACGGACTGGAGGGCATCAAGCGCGTCCGCTCGTTGAAGCCGGATGTGGCGCTGATTGACTTGCACATGCCGGGTGTTTCCGGCATTGAGGCAGTCAAGGTCATTGCGGAGGAAATGCCTGAAGTAAAAATTCTGATGCTGACGGTTTCTGAAGATGCGCAGGATCTGATTGATGCGTTGCGTGCCGGGGCAAGTGGCTATCTGCTGAAAAATATTGAAACCGATACGCTGGTCGACGCGATTCGTCGGGCGGCCAAAGGCGAGTCGATTGTTTCGCAACAGATGACGGCCAAGCTGATCCAGGGCGTACGCAAGCAGCCTGTGGCGGATTCAGGGGGGCTGGAACGCGATAAATTTTCGCCCCGTGAGCGCGACATCATGTACTCCTTGGCACTTGGTGAGAGTAACAAGGAGATCGCCCGAAAGCTCGATCTGGCCGAGAGTACGGTCAAAATTCACGTTCAGAATATATTCAAAAAACTGAATATGAGTAGCCGGGTGCAAGTCGCGCTTTATGCTGTTGAACACGGTTTTGGCCAGCCGAAGAGTAGCTGATTGGCTGTGCCAATGTAAGGGCGTCGATTGGTGTTGCGGTGATGTTTTAAATGTTACGGTCGACGCTGATTTACCCCTGTTTTTTGCGAAAAAGAGGGCGCATCAAATAGTCTAAATGGTCAGTTTGTCGGCTTGCGCCCGGTGCGCCCAGTAAATGTTGCCTGGGCGCTCGGTTAAAAATCAGTAATTAGATACCGTCGGTATCGGGTGAGTGCGCTGCAGGTGCTGATAAGTCCTGGCCAGGCCCTCGGCGTGCTCATAACGCCCCGCCTCAAGTGCTACTTCCATATTTTCGATAATCATCGTGTGCAGGCGACAAACACCTTCTGGGGAGCAGAGCAAACCTTCACTCAACTCGGCAGCCAGCATGGTCGGGATATGTTCATGTTCAGCGATCGCTTCGATCTCACCCGAGTCGAGGTCGCAATAGTCGATAACGTCTTGCATGGAAAGCATGTGTTCCTCCTTAAAGACATGGATACATGGATAGGCAAAACAATAACTGCAGGTTGAAAACCCCTTTTTTTCATTTTTGTTTTGTCCGCCTTGTCGTTTTTATAGGTGGAGGATTGAACTCTATTTATAGCCCATGTCGCCCCGATTTCAAGGCGCTTGACAACCGTTAAATGCGGAAACGGCCATCCGGTAAGGCGTGTGTTAACTGTAAGCGGCTGATTGTTGGTAACAAATCAAGGCCAAGTTCTTTTTTTAAATTAACCGCGCGCAGACGCATTTCTTCTAGCGCAAGG
>JAUYQT010000214.1 GCA_030697085.1 Azonexus sp.
AGTCGTTCAGCCAACATGACGTTTAACTCCTGTAAATCATCAATCTGTGGCAACACAATACGGTATTCAGCTTTGCGCATCAAGGTTGCCCTGATCCAGATCGCGAACATCCGGCGCAGGTCGGGGCGATCGGCCAGCCAGCATCTGAGACATCAGCACCATACGGTATTCGCTTTTACATTTACATTGTCATATCAAGGTCACCCTGTGAAGGGGCATCGAACACTTCAGCACTCGGGGTAGAATCCTGCCATGATGATTCTGAAACCGATACGCACCCCTTGGAATGCTTTTCCCTCGGTTGTGATCCATAGTCTCGAGACAGCTGTAAAGCAGCATCCAGACTATGCTGCTGCCAAATCGGGAAATGCGCAGGCGGCCTTCTCGTTGGTGAGTGATACGTTGTCTCTGCGGGCAGTAGATACCCTCAAGTCACTGATAGGTACTCGGCGGCCTATCCTGGTTTCGGCCCATGCCTTTGAACGGGAAGGAGTCAATGCCATCCCTGAAGCATTGGCGGACGAACTGGGTCAGCAGCTGGGTCTGGAAGTGGATGGCGGACTTGTTCAGATCAACATCGTTGGGCACACGGGGGCCAATGGCTATGCTCGCCTGGCACGGCAAGCAGCCTTTGATGGAGCGGTCATCGCTGGTGCGGATTATCTTCTGGTCGATGACTTCATCGGCCAGGGCGGGACGCTGGCGAACCTAAAAAGTCATATTGAATCAAATAACGGTGTAGTGATCGGTGCGACCGTATTGACGGGAAAGCCTTATTCGACGGTGCTGGCACCAACATTGGAACAACTTGCAGCCTTGAGGATGAAACATGGACAAGAATTTGAAAACTGGTGGCAAGAGCGGTTCGGTTACGGCTTCAACTGCCTTACTCAATCAGAGGCTCGCTACCTCGAACGCTCCCCGGATGCTGACACCATCCGAAATCGAATTGCTCAGGAAGAGCAAGCAGGAGATTGCTGCGCAATATAAAGTGGGACGCCACTAGCCAAGCCTGCTCACCCACGGTTGAGCCATACCCTTCCACACAACTCATTTGACATCATATAACCCACGCATATGCTCCATCCCTTCGACGAAATCGCGCAAGCGCTGCATGCCCTGCCAAAGGGTTTTGACGCCGGGTTCGCCATCGCCTTTTCTGCCGAGGAACCCCCCGAGCATGGCGATTTGGAGAACAACTTCGCGAATCGTCGGAACCGTCGTTGGCACGGCCTTCTTGGTCAGAATACTTGCTCTCTGAAAAGAGTAGCCGGAAGGCTTTGTTTAATTGAACCGAATTCGCGCGCGAAACCGGATGCGATAGACCATTCCCACGCCTACTGTCCTTCATTCGAATAGATTCCGGTTTTTCTTCAGTGGAAAGGTATCTGAGCCGCCACACATCCATATCGAGCATGGCGACAAGGTGGCGAAATATTGGTTTTCTGCAATTGGGATGTTGTGTCCAGATTGCTCACCACACGATTAGCAGCGTGGTTGAAGGATTGACTAGCCGCACAGCAATGCGCACAATCATGCGCATCGTCAGGAGGATACCATGCACCCCACAAAGACTTATATTTCCCAGCGCAAAGGAAGAATGCAGCTATCGATCAGCCAGGAAGTGCTTGATCGCATCGAACCGTTGCGAGAAGAGGTCAACTTCTCTGCCGAAGCGGAACAATTATTCTCGGCAATTGCAGAACGGGTCGAACGCCAAAAATGGGTTGAGCGCAATTCGGATGCTCTGCGCGAGCATGGCAAGGTGATCGCGCAAACAGGATTGGCCGGTACTGAATTTGACCGGCTCTAAAAGCATGCAATATCAGATCTATCCAAGCCCTGGCAGTAATAAAAAAGACATCCCGTTTCTTGTGGCTGTTCAAAACAACCATATCTCCAGCCGGACCGGCGCCTCTGTCGTTATCCCGCTTCGCGCCAACGTACCGCCCATTGAGGTAATGAACCCGCTGGTTGATGTACCTGGTCATGGTTCTTTGGTCTTGTCCGCGGATGAAATCTTCACCATCGATAACGTCAGGCTCCAGAATCCAGTCGGCAGCCTCGGCATGGAAGACCGGTTGAAAATCAAAGCTGCAATCAATCTGCTGATCGGCGATTTCTGATCGGGTCAACCATGTTTTGCACATTGAAACACCAGCAAACCGTGGTCTGTCCCTGGTTTTACCCGACTCCTTTCTCACAAAAACCGCAGACATAAAAATAGAAACTATCAAATCTTGTCTGCCCTATATCGGTTCGGCAACACTTTATGGATACCAATACATCGAGGAAATCTCGGGTAGCAGAGTGGAGCGACGACCCGTGTTAAAAATGACAAGATCGTAATCCAGGGATTGAGTTCCACCTTTGCATCGTGCGTTATAGGCGGGTTGATGAGCAAAAATTGTCAAAGACTCCACTTCCTCAATTATTCGATTATCAGGTATGGAATACTCTTCGTCGTTCTCAATTTCATTCCATGCTTGAAATGGCTTGCTGATCGCGGCTGCGTACAGTTGCACAGGATCCGGTTCATCCTCTATCCACTTGTGCTCGCCCAACCTTTGGGAAACTGCACGGAAGGTCTTACCAATATATAAGGGAACGCTCTTTCCATAGATACCGTGCGTACCACAAATCATGTAGAGAACTAGGTTCGGGTCATCAAGCTTCTTTGCGTCTTCAACGGAGTGTGGCCCATACCAATGAACATTCAAATACTGCGGCTTGAACATGAAATCTCTCCGATTGGTGAATCAGTGCGTGGTGTTGCCGAACATTCAGTAGGTACTTGGGCAGGTGCCTACTTTCTGTCTGTGCGGTGTGAAAAGAAGAAGGGACACGGTTTCCTGAGAGGCTCCGCCAACCATGTTTTGCACATTGAAATACCAAAAAATCGTGCCCCCAGTTTTGAGAACCGCGTGGTAAATAATTGAACCAACCATCCAAAAATTAATCCCACTAGTCATACTTCATTTTTGCCAACCGTCTTCAGTTGAATAAATAGAGCACTCCCTATTACAAATGCTACAACAATATTCTCGTAG